>CAYHXK010000013.1:0-16964 GCA_964360125.1 uncultured Sterolibacterium sp. | reverse complement strand
GAGGCGATGGAGCTGGTGTTTTCATCATGGAGGGACATCACGCTCACCGAAAATCATATCAAACAGTTGCACCGCGACCTGCTGGTCTACAGCGAAAAAGACGCCTGGCATCGGGGTCACTACAAGACCTCGTCCAACAGCGTGGTCGCCTATGAGGAGACGGGCGCCCAGATCGGCGTTGTGTTTGAAACAGCGACGCCCTTTGACACGCCGCGTCTGATGATGGAACTGACGACCTGGTTTCAGGATCAGCGTTCTACCTCCCGCCTGCACCCTTTGTTGCTGATTGGCTTGTGGGTGGTGGTGTTCCTGGAGATCCACCCGTTTCAGGACGGAAATGGCCGCCTGAGCCGGGTGCTGGCCACGCTGCTACTCTTGCAAACAGGGTATGCCTATGTGCCTTACAGCTCGCTGGAGAGCGTGATCGAGTACAACAAGGAAGCCTATTACCTGGCACTGCGACAAACCCAAGGCACCATCCGCGCCGATGCACCCAACTGGCAGCCGTGGCTGCTGTTTTTCCTGCGGGCGCTGGCGGAACAGGTGACGCGCCTGGACAAGAAAATCGAGCGCGAAAAACTGGTGCTGGCCGCTCTGCCGGAACTGTCGCTGCAAATCGTCGAGTTCGCGCGTGAGTTTGGTCGCATCACGATGGGCGACGCGATCAAACTCACGGGCGGCAATCGCAACACGCTCAAGCAGCATTTCCGTGCGCTGGTCGTGCGAGGCTATCTGAACCAGCAAGGGAGTGGACGTGGCGTTTGGTACGAGCTGCGTTGATGGCAGAATTCGATTCCCGATTCCGTAATCGAACGGGTTGCCACCCCATCACCAAAGCATAAGGCCACCGCTACCCCGGTGGCCTTATCCCTTTCCCCGATCTAGCACCGATCTGTAAATCGATCCTAGCGAATGTTCAGCAACACGACAATCGCCACCAGCACGAGGGTAAATGCCTGCAAGCCGACCCGCGCAAACATCAACTGTGGACTGTGGCGGTCGTCAAACTCGCCGCCTTTCACCATCGAACCCAAGCCAGTGAAAAGAACCGCAATTGTTGCCACTATCCCGAGCACGATTAAAACCATAAAGATATTCATTTCCGCCTCCTGTTTTGGCACACGCAATACCTGTATAGCCCATGCGCGATCCAAGATCAAACTTTCATGCGCCCGTCTGCTTCCTCCAGACACTCGCCAGCCAGGGCTGCTGTGCGCGCGGCAGGCCGGGTGGACGGAAATAGTGGGACAACTCGACAAAGCCGGCCGCTGCAACCAGGCTTAGCCAGGTGTCGGGAGCGTAATACGTGCCGTACCTGCCGCCATTCCAGCCTTCCTGGTTCTGGCCGTGCGGGTTGGAGCAGAACAGTATGCCATCCGGCTTGAGCGTTGCCTGCAACTCCCTTAAGACGCGCGGCAGTTCCTGGCTGGGCAGGTGAAACAAGGCGGCATTGGCGAACACGCCATCGAAATGCCCCTGCGGCAGATCGAGCTGGAGGAAATCCTGCCGCCAAACCTCGCATCCGCTATGCGCGCACGCCATCGCCGCAAACCGCCCGGCGCCCTCCAGACCTGTCGCAAGGTGGCCGAGTTCCGCAAATACCTTGAGGTCGCGCCCCGGTCCGCAGCCGAAATCGAGTATCTTGAAAGGCGGAATGGCCCGGATATTTTCCAGCAGTGCCGCGATGTTCTGGCCGACATCGTGATTGCGGGTGCCCTCCCAGAAGTCATCGGCGCGACTGTCGTAATATTCCAGCGTGAGCGCGGCAATTTTGTCCAGATCCTGCGGCTTGAGTGTCATGTGCGGTTCTCAACTTGAAGCTTAGTGGGGGGGCTTGCGCTGCTGGTTTATTCGGCTATCTCTATGACGACATCTCCGCCACCGCCGTATATGCTCTGACAGGCCAGCCTGGACCAGCGCTGGTCGGTTTGGGTGGTAGCCAGCATCCGCTCTTCCTCTGCGTGCTTGCGGCTCAGGTAATCCTGGCCTTCCATCACATGGATATGACAGGTCGTGCAGGAGCACTGAAACTGGCACGAATGGTTGATCTCGACCCCTTTATCCACCAGGGTTTCCGCGATGGACTTGCCTACGATGGCGGGCACGGCTTCACCCGCGGGACAGATGCCGGGGTGGGGCAGGACAATGATGTTATGCGCGGGTTTCTTTCCGAAAAAAAACATTTCCGATCTCCAGCAGTCTTGATCCTATAGTATCTTCATATTCACAGAACTTGAATTCTCGGCGCCGATTAAACTTGGCAAGCCGACAATCCGCCTCGCGCATATGGAAAAATCCCTCAGCACGCATCGCCGGATACCCGCCAGTATCTGGGCCTTGGGTCTGGTCAGCCTGCTGATGGATATCTCGTCGGAAATGATCCACAGCCTGCTGCCGGTATTCTTGGTGACGGTATTGGGCGCCAGCGCCTTCACTGTCGGCCTGATCGAGGGTGCGGCGGAGGCGACGGCCTTGATGGTGAAAGTGTTCTCCGGGGCGCTCAGCGATTATCTGGGAAAGCGCAAGCCCCTGGCGGTTCTCGGCTATGGCCTGGGGGCGCTTTCCAAGCCGCTGTTCGCACTGGCTGCCACTGCCGGCATGGTATTGACGGCCCGCCTGCTGGATCGCGTCGGCAAGGGCATACGCGGCGCCCCGCGCGATGCCCTGGTGGCCGACCTCGCCCCGCCTGAGTTGCGCGGCGCCGCATTCGGCCTGCGCCAGTCGCTGGACACCGTCGGCGCCTTTCTCGGCCCGCTGCTGGCGATGGGGCTGATGCTGCTGTGGGCCAACGATTTCCGCGCCGTGTTCTGGGTTGCCGCCATACCCGGCTTTCTGGCGGTCGCCCTGCTGCTGTTCGGGGTACAGGAGCCCGAGCGCAAGCACCTCGGGCGCCGCGTCAATCCGATCCGCATGGCCAACCTGCGGCGGCTGGACGGCGCCTACTGGTGGGTGGTGGCGATCGGCGCGATGTTCACCTTGGCGCGCTTCAGCGAAGCCTTCCTGGTGCTGCGCGCCCAGCAGGGCGGTTTGCCGCTGGCCTTGATTCCGCTGGTGCTGATCGGCATGAACCTGGTCTATGCGCTGTCCGCCTATCCCTTCGGAAAACTTTCCGACGCGATGAGCCATTCCCGCTTGCTCGCCTGGGGCCTGCTGGTGTTGATCGCCGCGGATTTGGCGCTGGCGCTTGGCAACCACTGGGGCTGGGTATGGGCCGGCGTGTCTCTCTGGGGCCTGCACCTGGGCATGACCCAGGGGCTGTTGGCGACGATGGTGGCCGACGCCGCGCCAGCCGATTTGCGCGGCACCGCCTATGGTTTTTTCAATCTGCTGAGCGGATTGGCCATGCTGCTGGCCAGCGCACTGGCCGGCCTGCTGTGGGATAGCCTGGGCGCCGCGTTTACCTTTATCGCCGGCATGGCTTTCAGCGCGCTGGCGCTGCTGATCCTGGGGCTCAGGGGAGGCGATGCAGAGCGGGTGCGAACAGGGTAAACTGCGCGCCCCACTCGAACCAACCCTCCAAGCCAGGCACGACTAATGTTGAGCTACCGCCACGCCTTCCATGCCGGCAATCATGCCGATGTGCTGAAACATTTTCTCATCGTGCAATTGGCCCGTTATCTGGAACAGAAGGACGCCCCTTTTTGGTATGTCGATAGCCACGCCGGCGCCGGGTTGTATGCGCTGGACACTGGATACGCCACCAAGCTCGCCGAATATTTGGACGGCATCGGCCGGCTGTGGCAGCGCAGCGACCTGCCGGCGCCGCTGGCCGAGTATGTCGACTTGGTGCGGGCGCTGAACCCGGACGGCATGCTGCGGGCATACCCCGGGTCGCCTTGGATTGCCCATCGGATGCTGCGCCAACAGGATCGCCTGCGCCTGTTCGAATTGCACAGTAGCGACTGCCAGTTGCTGCAAAACAACTTCCGCGAAGCCGGACGGCGGGTCACGATACAGGCGAGCGATGGTTTCGCAGGCATCAAGGCATTGCTGCCGCCAGCGCCACGCCGTGCCCTGGTGCTGATCGATCCCTCCTACGAGAACAAGCACGATTACCGACAGGTGCTGCAAGCCCTGCAGGATGGGCTGACGCGCTTCGCCACCGGCATCTATGCAGTCTGGTACCCGCAACTGCAGCGCGCCGAATCCCGGCAGCTGCCTGACCGGTTGAAGCGCCTGCCGGTGAACCACTGGCTGCATGTCAGCCTGACGGTCGGCACCCCCGCCAGCGACGGCTTTGGCATGCACGGCAGCGGCATGTTCATCGTGAACCCGCCGTGGACCTTGCACGCCACCTTGAAGACGGTCATGCCTTATCTGGTGCAAGTGCTGGGCCAGGACAATGGTGCTGCTTACCTGCTGGAACACAGCGCGACCTGATATTTTCCGAGACGACGAAAAATAACTCGACAGCCTGTAAGCATAGCCTGTACAATTCGTTTGTGCGTTGCAATATGTTAAATAAGCAACCACATTCGCGCTTCGCAAACCGTAAGCTGTATCGCTAAAGCTCCTCCCCGCCTTCTGGTGCCGTCTCTAGAGCACCGTCCCGGCGCAAAGCTTTTGTGCCGAAATCTCTCAGAATTTCTGTTAGCTATTTCGTTGGTTGGCGTTGCATTGATTGCGTCCGTCCGCTCGCCTGTGCGCAGCGGGCACGCTGATTTATTGACGAAAGAAGACTATGACTTTTGAAACACTCGGCCTCAACCCGGCCATTCTCAAAGCACTTACCGATTCCGGCTATACCCAGGCCACCGCGGTGCAGACGCAAACCATTCCGGTTGCCTTGGCAGGCCGCGACTTGATGGTGTCCTCGCAAACCGGTTCCGGCAAAACCGCCGCCTTCATGCTGCCGGCGATCCATCGCTTCGCCGCGGCTGCCGCGCAGCCGGCCGGCAAGACGCCCAATCAGGCACGCCAGTCCGCTGTATCCCATGGCCATCGCCCGCGTTTCCAGGCGGCGCAGCCGAAAATGCTGGTGCTGGCGCCGACGCGCGAACTGGCGCTGCAGGTCACCGCCGCTACGGAAAAATACGCGGCCCAGTTGCGAAACATTAAAGCTGTCGCGATTCTCGGCGGCATGCCCTACCCGAAGCAGATGCAACTGCTGGCGAAAAATCCGCAAATCCTGGTAGCCACGCCCGGCCGCCTGATCGACCACATGCAATCCGGCAAGATCGATTGCTCGCAGCTGGAAATCCTGGTGCTCGACGAAGCCGACCGCATGCTCGACATGGGTTTCATCGAGGATATCGAGAAAATCGTCGCCGCCACGCCGGCCAGCCGCCAGACCATGCTGTTCTCGGCGACGCTGGATGGCACGGTCGGCCAAATGGCGCAGAGAATCACCCGCAACGCGCAAGTCATCAAAGTAGCGGGCTCCACCAGCAAACACGAAAATATCCAGCAACGGCTGCATTTCGTGGACGACCTGTCGCACAAGAATCGTCTGCTCGATTATCTGCTGCGCGATGTCAGCATCGACCAATGCGTGGTGTTCACCGCCACCAAGCGCGATGCCGACGTGATCGCCGACCGCTTGAATATCGCCGGCTTCGCCGCCGCCGCGCTCCACGGCGACATGCAGCAAGGCGCCCGCAACCGCACCCTGACGGCCATGCGCAGCGGCCAGGTGCGGGTGCTGGTGGCCACCGACGTCGCCGCGCGCGGTATCGATGTGCCGACCATCTCCCACGTGTTCAACTACGACCTGCCCAAGTCGCCGGAAGATTATGTGCACCGCATCGGCCGCACCGGCCGCGCCGGTCGCAACGGTCTGGCCATCTCGCTGGTGAATCACGCCGAAAATTTCAGCGTGAGAAACATCGAGCGCTACACCAAGCAGCAGATCCCGGTGGAAATCATCCCCGGTCACGAGCCGAAAAAAACCGCTTCCACCAGCAGCCCGCGCAAGCCGGGCGGTTGGGGCGCCGGCAAGGGCGGGCAGCGTACCGAGAGCCGTTTCGCCAAGCCGGGCGCGCCCAGGCGGGAAGGGTTTTCCCGTCCCGATGCGCCGCGCAAGGATGGCTTCAAAGGCCCGCGCACCGGCGGCTCGCGCAACCAGTTCAGCGACCGTTAATAGATGAAGTCGCGACGGGCGCATGCGGCAATGCCGTATGCGCCCGTTTTCATTTTTGCCGGGATGTTTTCAGGGGCGTCAGGACGACCTCCACGCGATCATCCTGGTCACCCATCCACATCTGCCCTTCCTGAATCAGGCACTGCAACTGCATATTGCGCTGTGCCATGCCGGTCAGTACCTGGCTGGTGTCTGCCGGCAAATTCTTGACCGTCAGGTTGCTGAAGCGCTCCAGCAAACCGCTCACTTGTCCCCACCACAGATCCGCGCCACGACCGCCATAGCTGAGGATGACGACTTGCGCCGCACGCCCGCAGGCCTTGCGAATGCGCTTCTCGTCGGGCAGGCCGACGTCGATCCAGAGTTCGATGGCGCCGGTCAAGTCCTTGCGCCAAAGATCCGGTTCATCATCGGCACTCAACCCCTTGCCGAATGCCAGCGCTTCATGCGCGTGAATGGCAAAAGCCAGGATACGCACCATCATGCGCTCGTCGGTTTCCGACGGATGGCGGGCAATGGTCAGCGCATGGCTGTGATAGTAATTGCGATCCATGTCCGAAATTTGCAGTTCGGCCTTGTATATCGTTGCCTTGAGAGCCATATTTTTCTGCGTTTTGTTGTGGGACAGGCAGCATGTTAATCTTGTTTTCTGCCCAACAATGAAGGAACCGCGGATGCCACCCGACAACAAGCTGGATCGTATCGTCGCCGAAGCCCGGCTCAACCGGGAGCAGCGCGAACAAAGCTACCGGGAGCGGGCGCTGAAAATCTACCCGTGGATTTGCGGACGTTGTACCCGCGAATTCACCCGCGCCAACCTGCAACAACTCACGGTACACCACAGGGATCACAACCACGACAACAATCCGCCCGACGGCAGCAATTGGGAGTTGTTGTGCGTCTATTGCCATGACAACGAACATTCCCGCTATCTGGATTCAAGCGGCGGCGGGCAAAACTCCCTCTCCCAACCCGGCGGAGAGCCGGCCACCCACCAGCCTTTCGCCAATCTCAAGTCACTGTTAAAGCGCGAAAAATAATTACGCAGCGGAGGACAGTCAGACTGGGGGTCGGCCATCTCTCGCTGCCACCGGCGCCAGCGCATAAAAAAATTTTAATTTCCGTGCTCGCATGGTCATAAAGCAATTCGGCAGCTAGAATCTGCGTCAGCCCTGTGAATTGATACGTCATGTCATCAACCCGCCCGCTTACATCTGTCCTGCTCTTCGCCGCCTTGATTGTCTGCGTAGCGATGGGCATACGCCACACATTCGGTTTGTTCCTGACGCCGATGAGCGTCGAGCATGGCTGGGGACGCGAGGTGTTCTCCCTCGCCATGGCCTTGCAGAACCTCATGTGGGGCGCGGCGCAACCATTCGCAGGCTTGCTTGCAGACCGCTACGGCGCTCGGCGCGTATTGTGGGCCGGCAGCCTGCTGTATGTCATAGGCCTGCTCGGCATGGCATGGTCAACTACCGGCAGCGGCTTCGCCGCCAGCGCCGGTTTCCTGATTGGCATCGCCCAAAGCGGCGTCACCTACAGCGTGGTGTTTTCGGCGATGGGTAAATTGCTGCCGCCGGAGCGACGCAGTTGGGCGATGGGAGTTGTCGCCGCTGCCGGTTCCTTCGGCCAATTCCTGATGGTGCCGGTGGCTGCCGGATTGATAGACGGACTTGGCTGGTTCGGGACATTGCTGATATTCGCGGCGGCAGCATTCCTGATCATGCCGCTGGGCTCCGCGCTGACGCGCGGCATGAGCGACACTACCCTGCCAGGCAGCGGGCAAAGCGCCGGACAGGCCATCTCGGAGGCCATCCGCGAACCCGGCTTTGTGCTGTTGACGCTGGGCTATTTCGTCTGTGGATTTCAAGTGGTCTTCATCGGCGTGCATCTGCCGACTTACCTGCTCGACAAGGGTCTCAACGGCAATATCGGGATGTTTGCGCTGGCGCTGATCGGCCTTTTCAACATCTTCGGGACCTATTCTGCGGGACTGCTCGGCGGGCGCTGGCCGAAACGCTATCTGCTGGCCGGCATCTATTTGTCACGCAGCGCAGTAATCGGTCTGTTTTTACTCCTGCCGCTGACACCAATCTCGGTTTATATCTTCGCTGCCACGATCGGCTTCCTCTGGCTATCTACAGTGCCGCTGACCAACGCCATCGTCGCCCAGGTGTTCGGCGTACGCTACCTCGGCATGTTGTCCGGATTCGTTTTCTTCAGCCACCAGATCGGCAGCTTTCTTGGTGTCTGGCTGGGGGGACGCTTATTCGACAGCACCGGTTCCTACGACATCGTCTGGACGATCTGCATCGCCCTGGGCATAGTCGCGGCATTGCTCAACCTGCCAATCAAGGAGAGCAGCCTGGCGTCGCGCCAGACAGCGGCATCGGTGGCTATCTAGGGAGTTTAAGGTCACTCAGACCGCCTTGATGGAACGCTGTCTGCGCGCCTCAAACAGGCAGATGCCGC
The DNA here is from genome assembly GCA_964360125.1 of uncultured Sterolibacterium sp. Lineage (GTDB taxonomy): Bacteria > Pseudomonadota > Gammaproteobacteria > Burkholderiales > Rhodocyclaceae > JACRAR01. Next base: position 8,413 of record CAYHXK010000013.1, on the reverse strand, counting down.
TGGCCACCGAAACATTGAGGCTCTCGACGCTGCCCAGCATCGGAATGCGCGCCAGCCGGTCGCAGGTCTCGCGCGTCAGGCGGCGCAATCCGTCCCCTTCGGCGCCCAGCACCCAGGCTACCGCGCCGGATTGGTCGACCGAGTACAAGTCGGCGTCGGCCTCTCCCGCTGCCCCGATGGTCAGGATATTGCGTTCGTTCATCTCACGCAGGGTACGCGCCAAGTTGGTCACGGTAATGTAAGGCACGCTTTCGGCCGCGCCGCTCGCCACCTTGATGGCGGTGGCGGTTAAACCACAGGCGCGATCCTTCGGCACGATCACCGCATGAACACCTGCAGCATCGGCGACGCGCAGGCAGGCGCCGAGGTTGTGCGGGTCCTGTACCCCATCGAGCACCAACAGCAGCGCCGGTTCGGTGAGGGTGTCGAGCACATCGTCGAGCTTGAGTACCCGCTGCGTCGCGGATACGCGCGCCACCACGCCCTGATGCCTGGCAGCGTTGCCGGCCATGCCGTCAAGGCGCACAGCGTCGGAGGAAATCAAGCGCACTCCGTGCGTCTCGGCGAGCTTCACCAGGTCGCGGGCGCGGGCGTCCTGGCGCTGGCGGTCAAGGAAAATTTCGCGCACATCGTCCGGACTGTGGCGCAACTTGGCGATCACGGCATGGAAGCCGTAGATAAATCGCGACTCGGCGGCGCTAGCCACGTCGCTTGCCTTTCTTGACTTCCTTTCCGCCGGCTGGCTTGCTGCCCTTGCCCGCATGCTTGCCATCCTCGGGCAATACATCGACCAGCTTGAAGTCGATCTTGTTGGTTTCGAGATCTGCGCGCATCACCCGCACCCGCACCCGGTCGGCGAGGCGGAAACGCCTGCCGGTACGTTCGCCGACCATGACATGACCAACCTCGTCGAAATGGAAGTAATCGGCTCCCAGTTCCGACACATGCACCAGGCCTTCGACGAAAACCTCGTCGAGCGCCACGAAAATACCGAATGACACTACCGAGGATATGCTGCCGACAAACTCCTCGCCGATGCGATCCTGCATGTAGTAGCACTTGAGCCAGGCTTCGACGTCGCGCGTCGCATCGTCTGCACGCCGCTCGGTCATCGAGCAGTGCAGGCCGATCTGCCCCCAGTCGCCGGGCAGGTATTTCCGGCGTTCCAGCACTGCCTTGATGGCGCGATGCACCAGCAGGTCCGGGTAGCGCCGGATCGGCGAAGTGAAGTGCGTGTAGGATTCGTAGGCCAGACCGAAGTGACCGACATTGTCCGGGCTGTAGATGGCCTGGCGCAAGGAGCGCAGCATCACCGTCTGCAGCAGTTGCTTGTCCGGGCGGTTTTGCAATTTCTCCAGCAGTTGGGCGTAGTCCTTGGCGTGGGGCTCGTCGCCTCCGCCCAATTGCAAGCCAAAGCCGCCGAGAAAATCTCGCAGCTTGAGCAAACGCTCCGCCGTCGGCCCTTCATGCACGCGGTAGAGCGCAGCATGGCCATGCTCCTTGAGAAAATCCGAAGCGCAGACGTTGGCGGCCAGCATGCATTCCTCGATCACCCGATGGGCATCATTGCGCTCGTAAGCTTCGATGCGCTCGATTTTGCCTTTGTCATCGAAAATCATGTGCGTTTCGAGCGTCTCGAAATCGATCGCTCCGCGCTTCTGGCGCGCCTTGGCGAGCACTCGATACAAGGTGTCGAGATTCTCCAGTTGCGGCAGCAGTGCACCCAGTTGCTTCCTTGCGTCTTGGTGCTTATCGTAGAGCGCAGCAGCGACGCCGTTATAGGTAAGCCGCGCATGCGAGAACATGACTGCTGAATAAAAGCGGTAACTCTGTATCTCGCCGGCCGCGTCGATGGCCATGTCGCACACCATGCACAACCGCTCAACCTGCGAATTGAGCGAGCACAAGCCGTTGGAGAGCTTCTCCGGCAGCATCGGGATCACGCGGCGTGGAAAGTACACCGAGTTGCCGCGCTCATAGGCGTCGCGGTCGAGCGCCCCGCCGGTCTGGACATAATGCGAAACATCGGCGATGGCGACAATCAGGCGATAGCCCTTGCCCTGCCGCTCGCAATACACTGCATCGTCAAAGTCCCGCGCGGTTTCGCTATCGATGGTCACCAACGGCAGTGCAGTGATGTCTTCGCGGCCTTTCCAGTCGGACTTGCGCACGCTGTCCGGCAGTTTCTTGGCCTCCGCCAAGACCTCTTTCTCGAACTCGAAGGGCAATTCGTGCTTGCGCAAGGCAATCTCGATTTCCATGCCCGGATCGGCATAATTGCCCAGCACCTCGACGATGCGGCCGATCGGCTGCGCATGTTTGCTCGGCTGCTCGATGATCTCGGCGATCACCACCTGACCGGTCTTGACTTGGGGCAGCTTGCTGCCCTTCTCGGCGGGCGCCAGCAGGATGTCCTGGCTGATGCGCCGGTTCTCCGCGACCACGAACCAGACGCCGTGTTCGCTGAACACCCGGCCCACCACGCGTGTATTGCCACGCTCCAGCACTTCGACGATTTTGCCCTCGGGGCGGCCGCGCCGGTCGGTGCCGATGACGCGGGCGATGGCGCGATCGCCGTGCAGCACTTTCTCCATTTCCTTGGGACTGAGAAACAGATCGGTACCGCACTCGTCGGGGGTGAGGAAACCGAAACCGTCCGGATGGCCTTCGACGCGGCCGGAAATCAGATCGGCCTTGTCCGGAATCAGCCAGGCGCCGGCGCGGTTCTGCATCAACTGGCCTTCGCGTGCCATGGCGCCGAGGCGACGCTGGAAAGTTTCCAGCTCGCCCGGCAGCACTTCGAGTTGCGCGCAGATTTGATCAAACTCGAGCGGCACGCCATCCTGGGCAAGTATTTGCAGGATATATTCGCGGCTCGGCAGCGGGTGCTCGTAAGCCTCCAGTTCGCGTTCGAAGAACGGATCGGCACGGCGCACCTTGCTGAACTTGGCTGAAGCTTTATTCTTGTTTGACAATTCGGGGATTTCCTATAAAATTCGCGCCTCTTGATTTGCCCTCTGCCCAGGTGGCGAAATTGGTAGACGCGCTAGGTTCAGGTCCTAGTGGTGGCAACACTGTGGAGGTTCGAGTCCTCTCCTGGGCACCAGCGTTTTGTTAAGCCGGTTCATCGAACCGGCTTTTTTATCGCCAAATCAGTTGAAAGGGTGACGCAGCACGATAGTTTCCTCTCTATCCGGCCCGGTGGAAATCATGTCCACCGGCACTCCGCAGACTTCCTCGATGCGCTTTAGATAGGCACGGGCAGTGGCCGGCAACCCTTCGAGGGTCTTGACACCGACAGTGCTTTGCTTCCAGCCCGGGATGGTCTCGTACACAGGCTCGCAACGCGACAGCTCCTCGGCGCCTACCGGGAGAATATCGGTGAACACTCCCTCCAGCTTGTAGCCGGTGCACAGCTTCAGCTCCTCGACGCCATCGAGCACGTCGAGCTTGGTGACGCACAAACCGGAAACGCCGTTGATCTGGATCGAGCGCTTCAACGCGGCGGCATCGAACCAGCCGCAGCGGCGGGCGCGGCCGGTGGTGGCGCCGAATTCATGGCCCTTGGTGGCGAGGTGCTTGCCGACCGGATCAAGCTTGCCCACCGCGTCGTAGAGTTCCGTGGGAAATGGACCACTGCCGACTCGCGTAGTGTAAGCCTTGGTGATGCCTAGGACGTAATGCAGCATGCTCGGGCCGACCCCGGCGCCGGCCGCCGCCGCTCCGGCGACGCAGTTGCTCGAGGTGACGAAGGGATAGGTACCGTGATCGATGTCGAGCAGGGTGCCCTGGGCGCCTTCGAACAGCAAATTGGCGCCGGCCTTGTGCGCGTCGTAGAGCGCCCGCGGCACGTCGGCCACCATCTTCTCCAGGCGCGGAGCGATAGCCAGGGCGCTGTCGAGCACCTGCTGGAAATCCACCGTGCTGGCGTGGTAATAGTGCTTCAGCATGAAGTTGTGATAGTCGAGCAACTCCGCCAGCATCTCGGCGAAGCGCTTCGGCCGTGTCAGGTCTTGCAGGCGCAGGGCGCGGCGCGCGACCTTGTCTTCATAGCAAGGGCCGATGCCGCGGCCGGTAGTGCCGATTTTGTTCTCGCCCTTGGCCAGTTCGCGCGCCAGATCGATAGCCTGGTGATAGGGCAGAATGAGCGGACAGGCTTCCGATATTTTCAAGCGCGATTCCGCGTCGATGCCGGCCTCCTCAAGCTCGTCGAGTTCCTTGATCAGCGCCTCGGGCGACAGCACCACGCCGTTCCCGATATAGCAGGTGACCCCCTCGCGCAGGATGCCCGATGGCACCAAGTGCAATACCGTTTTTTTGCCGTTGATGACCAGGGTGTGGCCGGCATTATGCCCCCCCTGGAAACGCACCACGCCCTGGGAATGGTCGGTCAGCCAGTCAACGATTTTTCCTTTGCCTTCGTCGCCCCATTGTGTGCCGATTACTACAACATTCTTTGCCATATGCTTACAATTCCTCAAAGTTTTCAATTTTCCAGGAGCCATCACGGTGCACCAAATGCCGGTCGCAGCCGGATTCGGCCCAGTCGGCAACGTCGTGTCCGGGCAAGGCACTGATAACAATCTCACCGTTCCTGCGCAATTCTTCGACGATTTCCTGTAACGCCCTATCCTTGCCGTGATCCGACAGGCAAGGCGCCAGGATCGCCCGGAGTCTCTCCGGACAAGGGGCCAGACGCGCCAATTCGCGCAAATCAAGACTGAAACCGGTAGCGGCACGACTGCGACCAAAGGCCTTGCCAACCTTATCATAACGCCCGCCCAGAGCGATGGCGCCAGGGTGTCCAGCACAATAGGCGGCGAACACTATGCCGCTATGGTAGTGCAGACCGCGTAAATCTGCGAGATCGAAGCTGAGCGGCAGTTCGCTGAGCGTATTCGTCAGGGAACGCAGATCGGAAAGCGCTTGAACGACTTCAGGCAATGCCGGCAAACGCTTCTCGGCACGTTGCAGCGCCTCGATCCCGCCATAGCACTCAGGCAATGCCAGCAGCGCGGAGCGGTACGGCTCGACAACCTCCACGACCAGTTCGCGCAAGGTTGGTTGGTCCTTGGCTTGCAGCGCGCTGAACAGATCAAATTCCTGTTCTGCTTCCAGGCTTGCAGCAGCAGCCAGGGCGCGGAATATGCCTACATGGCCGACGTCGATGCGCGTCGTGGCCACGCCGGATAGTTGCAAGGCTCGCGCCAGCAGACGCAGCATTTCGACATCGGCTTCGCAGCCGGCATGCCCATAGAGTTCGGCGCCGATCTGCAAGGGCTGGCGCGTGGTGGTCAGTCCGGCAGGCAAGGTATGCAGCACACTGCCGCAATAGCTCAAGCGAGTGACACCCTTGCGGTTGAGCAAATGCGCATCTATTCGAGCGACTTGCGGCGCGATGTCGGCGCGGATCCCCATGGTTCGGCCAGACAACTGGTCAACCAGCTTGAATGTACGCAGGTCCAGATCGCGACCGCTGCCGGTGAGCAGCGACTCGACATACTCGAGCAGCGGCGGGATGACAAACTCATAGCCATGGCGACGGAATTCATCGAGCAGGCGTCGGCGCATGGTTTCCAGATGCCACGCCTCGGTTGGCAGCACATCTTCGATTGCTTCGGGCAGGAGCCAGCGACGCATGGTGGAACAACCTATTTGAATATTAGAAGCAGAACCAACCCGACCAGCATCGAAGTCAAGCCAAAAAAACGAATTTGACCGTCGCTAAGTTGGGTTAAGCGACGAAAACTCTCGCGCCATAGCTTGGGGGCAAAAAAAGGCAGTAAGCCTTCAAGAACGAGCATCAACCCGAACGCCAGCAGGAACAAGGTCAGCATTTCAATTTTACTTGCCGCCTTTGCCGCTACCCTTCAAGTATTTGAAGAACTCGGAACTTGGATCGACCACCAGCATGTCGGACTTGTTCTTGAAGCTTTGTCGGTATGCCTCCAAGCTGCGGTAGAAGCTGTAGAACTCCGAGTTCTGGCTGAAGGCCTGTGCGTATATGGCTGATGATTTGCCATCGCCCTCGCCCTTGATTTTCTGCGCATCGCGATACGCCTCAGCGATGATGATCTCGCGTTGGCGATCGGCATCAGCCTTGATTTTCTCGGCTTCTGCTGCACCTTGGGAACGCAACTCATTGGCGACGCGTTTCCGCTCCGACTCCATTCGTCGATAGACCGAGTCGGATACCTCGGGCGTGAAGTCGACACGCTTCAGGCGCACATCGATGATTTCCACCCCCATGGAGCGGGCATCGGCGTCGGCTTTCCGCTGCACTTCGGCCATGATTTTTTCGCGCTCCCCGGATACCACATCATGCACCGTGCGCTTGCCGAATTCCTCGCGCAACCCGGAATTCACTGTCTGCGCCAGCCGGGTCTTGGCTACAAACTCGTCGCCGCCGACACTGATGTAATATTGCTTGACGTCACGAATTCGCCACTTGACGTAGGAGTCCACAAGTACCGGCTTTTTCTCGGCAGTCAGAAATCGCTCCGGTTCCGGCGAATCCATGGTCAGGATGCGTTTTTCGAAAAGTCGCACATTCTGGATCAACGGCCACTTGAAATTCAGACCGGGCTCTAGAACGACTTCCTTGACTTCACCCAGCTGGAAAATAATCGCATACTGGCGCTGATCGACGGTGAACATGGTCAATGCAAGCGCCACCAGTGCGAAAAACAGCGCTGAGAGAAAAATTGGCAGGTTGCGCATCAGCGTTCTCCTCTTTCCCGGGAACGCAGGGCATCGCGCGCGCGAGTCACGTTGCCGTCTTGCTTCTCTAGTTGCGGCGGCACGATTTCATTCGCAACGTTTTGCGCGGGGTGAGACACCGTCGCGATCTCCGCCGCCGCCGTTGCGATGGGCGCCCCGGCTGCCTGCATAAGCTTGTCGAGCGGCAGGTACAGCAGATTGTTGCCACCCTTGGCGTCGATCATGATCTTGCTGGTACTGGACATGACCTGCTGCACGGTCTCTAGATACAGGCGACTGCGCATGACTTCGGGCGCCTTGTTGTATTCGGCCAGTACCTGCTTGAAGCGGCTGGCCTCACCCTCGGCATTGGCGATGACGCGCTGCTTGTAACCATTCGACTCCTCCAAAAGACGTGCGGCGGCGCCTCGCGCACGCGGAATCACATCGTTGGCGTAGGCCTGGCCCTCGTTCTTTTGCCGCTCGCGATCCTGGCCCGCTTTGACGGCATCGTCGAAAGCAGCCTGCACCTGTTCCGGCGGCTGGGTGCTTTGCATGGTCACCGAGCGCACGAGCACACCAGTTTCATAGCGGTCGAGAATTTCCTGTATCAGTTTCTGAGTATTGGCGGCAATCTGTTCGCGCCCTTCATAGAGCACAAAGTCCATCTTGCTCTTGCCGACAATTTCGCGAATCGCGGTCTCTGCAGCGCCTGTCACCGCATCATCAGGATGGCGGTTTTTGAAAATATAGTTCATCGGTTCCTTGAGCAAATACTGAACGGCAAATTGCACCATGACGATATTCTCGTCATCCGTCAGCATCAGCGCCTCTTTCAGAACCTTGTTCTTCTCTGCACCGCGATAGCCGACTTCCACGGTGCGGACGCCGGAAAGATTGACGATCTCATGGCTCTGGACCGGCCACGGCAAACGCAAATGCAGACCAGGGTCGGTGGTTTCCTTGTAACGACCAAACTGCAGAACGACACCACGCTGGCTGGCGTCGACAATATAGAAGCCGCTAGCCAGCCAAATCACCGCCACCAGAATCAACAGCAATCCTATGCCGCCGCCGAACTGGCGCATGTTGAACGGTGGACGCGCATCGCCGCCGCCGCCACCGAAGCCACCGCCCTTTTTTCCAAACAAGGCCGACAGGCGGCGATTGACGTCTCGCCACAATTCTTCCAGGTCGGGGGGGCCGCCGCCCTTGTTACCGCCTGGGTCGGGCTTGTTGCCCCATCCATGGTCGTTCATCGACATGAGTATGCCTGTGATCACTTGTATATGCCTATTGTCAGAAATGAAATGTACTCTGATACTTGCGCAGATTGTCTCTAAGTAATGTTCAGACGGCAGCATCGACAGGCGTCTGGTTCCGGGAGGAATGTTCTCGCGCCATTTCCGCCAAAGTCGCGCGTAACAAATCAATTCCAGCGCCGCTGCTCGCACTCAAGCGAACACGTGCAATTTTAGCATACTCGTCGCGCTCCACTCCAGGCGCCAGAGCGGTAAGGTCGATCTTGTTCCAGACCACGACTTGCGGTACGCCAGCGGCGCCAATCTCGGTCAACACCCGATTCACGGCGGCGATCTGCTGATCGCGGTCTGGACTGGCGGAATCGACCACATGCAATAGTAAATCGGATTCAGCAGTCTCTTCCAAAGTCGCATGGAAAGCCGCGACGAGCGCATGCGGCAAGTCACGGATG
>CAYHXK010000012.1:0-17618 GCA_964360125.1 uncultured Sterolibacterium sp. | reverse complement strand
CCGAGCCCATCCTGATACACCTGTACTCCGAGGTGCTGCAGAAATTCCGCCTGGCCGCCCAGGGCAAGGGGATTACACGCAAGCCGCCCGAACATTTGAAACAGCGCGTCGAAACGTTTTTCGATCCGCTGCCGTTCTTCTACGAGCCGCTCGAAACCCAGCTCACCGACAAGCAAAAGTACCCGCTCGCCGCCGTCACGCAACGGCCGATGGCCATGTACCACTCCTGGGATTCGCAGAATGCCTGGCTGCGGCAGATCCACACCTACAACACGCTCCATGTGAATACCCACACGGCGAAAACTCAAGGCATTGCCGACGGCGACTGGGTCTGGGTGGAATCGCAATGGGGCAGGGTACGCTGCATGGCGCAACACAGCGAGGCGGTGGAACCGGGCACGGTATGGACCTGGAATGCCATCGGCAAGGCCGCCGGGGCATGGAACCTGACGCCCGAAGCCAACGAGTCGCGCCAGGGCTTCCTGCTCAACCACGTGATTTCCGAGGAACTGCCCGGCAAGCCGGGCGCCGCCAGGGTTTCGAATTCTGACCCGGTCACCGGCCAGGCCGCCTGGTACGACGTGCGCGTGCGCATCTACAAGGCTGGCGCGGATGAGCCGCAGGAGACCTCGCCGCAATTCGAAGCGCTTTCTCCTGCGCCGGGAATGAAACAGCGTCCCGCCTGGCTGGCCTATTTCGCCGGCGGCAAAAGGGGCTCCAAATGACTCAACTGGCCCTGGTAATCGATCTTAATGTTTGCGTCGGCTGCCACGCCTGCGTGACCAGTTGCAAGGAATGGAACACCTCCGGTCCGGCCGGTACGATGAGCGACGAGCGGCCCTACGATGTCAATCCGACCGGAAATTTCTTCAACCGCGTGCAGACTTTCGAGGTCGGCGAGTTTCCCAATACCGAGACGGTGCATTTCCCAAAATCCTGCCTGCATTGCGAAGACCCGCCCTGCGTGCCGGTGTGTCCGACCGGCGCCTCATACAAACGCAAAGAGGACGGCATCGTCCTGGTCGATTACGACAAGTGCATCGGCTGCAAATACTGCTCCTGGGCCTGCCCCTACGGCGTGCGCGAGCTCGACGAAAAACAGAAGGTGATGAAGAAGTGCACCCTCTGCGTGGATCGCATCTACGATCAGTCACTCCCCGAAACCGAGCGCAAACCTGCCTGTGTCATGGCCTGTCCGACCAGCGCCCGGCTGTTCGGCGATGTTCACGATCCGGAGTCGGTGGTTTCCCGGGCAATCCGGGAAAGCGGCGGCTACCCGCTGATGCCGGAATGGGGCACGCAGCCGGCCAATCATTATCTGCCGCGCCGCAAGACCCGGCTGCGGATCCATGAAGACGAACTCGAGCGCGCCGATAACCCGCTCAAGATCGACCGGCAGTTGCCCAAGCCGGACATGGCAGAGCCTTCGCTCGACGACGTCACCTCCTGGTAGCTTAGGCACTCTATATGCATCCCGCCTTTTCCGTCATTTTTCTCACCACCCTGATCGGCGTCGGCCAGGGGCTGTTCCTCGCCCTGTTCACGGCACAATCCTACGCGTTGTTCGATCTCCTGCCGAACCAGGATGGGCGGACCTTCTATGCTGCCGGCAGCGTCATCGCGCTCGCTTTCCTGGTGGCCGGCTTGATCGCCTCCTTCTTCCATCTCGGCCATCCCGAGCGGGCCTGGCGATCGGCAGCGAAGTGGCGGACTTCCTGGCTGTCGCGTGAAGTGATCGTTCTGCCGGCCTTCATGGGTACGCTATTTCTCTATGGCCTGGCCCACCTGCTGGACTGGAAATCGGTACTGGTGACGCTGCCGAGCGGCCTGGCGATCGATGTGACTGTCGTCCTGGGGATCCTCGGCTGGCTATTGGCATTTGCGCTGTTCGTGTGTACCGCGATGATCTATGCCTGCCTGCGCTTCCTGCGCGAGTGGCACACGCCGCTGACGGTGATCAATTACATCCTGCTCGGCGGGGCTTCCGGATTCACGCTGGCAACGCTGTTTGCAGCCTATGCCGCGCCGGCGCTGACAGGTTTTTTCGGTGGTTGGGCAGTCATTATCACCCTGTTCGGACTGACTGGGCGGGCCGCCTCGCTGTTGCGCAATGCGAGCTTGAACCCCCGCTCGTCTTTGCAGACGGCGATAGGCGTCAAGCATCCGCGTATCGTCCAGAAATCCAAGGGTTTCATGGGGGACTCGTTCAACACCCGCGAGTTTTTCCACGGGCAGACGCCGACGCTGCTGCGTTCGATCAAGTGGCTGTTTCTGCTTGGCGTCTTCGTACTGCCCGTGATCTTCCTCGCCGCAGGCATGGCGACAGCCTCTACGACATTGTTGCTGCTGGCTTTCGCCGTGCAATATATCGGGCTGCTGGCCGAACGCTGGTTTTTCTTCGCCCAGGCCAATCATCCCCAAAATCTCTACTATCAAGCGATCTCTTAACGGTTATATCCTGATGCCCAGTCATCCTGGGGCCAGGAAGCCATCGCAATACCAGTCATACAGCACGCTGAGTGCCGCGTCCGAGAGAATGGCGCCGGACGCCAGCTCCCGTCGGTCGGCTAAATTGCGGATTAGGGCATGTTCGGTGGATGGAATGCGGCAAGCTTCGCCGTTGATGTAGAAGTGCGCAGCGGAGAACAGCAGTTGGGTTTTTGGAGCTAGACGCAGACCGCGCTTGGAACAGCGGACGGCAAAGCGCGCCATGGACAGAGGTGGTCGTGGCGGATCGAAGAATACATGGGATTTCGGCTCGGTCAGCGCGCAGCCTAAAAAGTCGCGGACGGCGGCGCGATCCCAGCGGATCCTGGCGAGCATCCCGCTGACCTGGGCGATCATCGCCGCGCCGATTTCGGCAGGATGCTTCTGCACTTGCAAATCCGGATCATGGTAGCGTCCGGTGAGTGAAATCCGGTCCTGCAAATGCATCAGGAACTGCTCGGCCAGCTCCTGTGCCGGCGGGGCACGGAAGCCAATGGAAAAAGTCATGCACTCGCCGATGGCGGCGCCCTCGTGTGCCCATTGCGGCGGAAGGTAGAGCAGGTCGCCGGGTTCCAGCACCCAGTCGCGGCTGGGACGAAAATCCTTGAGGATCTTCAGCGGCAGGCCCTCGATCAGGGTCTGGTCGCGCTGCGCGCCGATGCGCCAGCGACGCTGCCCCATGCCTTGCAGCAGGAACACGTCGTAGTTGTCGAAATGCGGGCCGACGCCGCCGCCGTCGGCGGCATAGCTGACCATCAGGTCATCCAGGCGCGCCTGCGGAATGAAGTCGAACTCGCGCAACAATCGGTCGCCCGCCGGCAGCATCAGGTTGGCTCCCTGCAGCAGGATGGTCCAGGCATGCTTGCCGCGCCGCTTGAAGTCGCTCTGCTTAAATGGCCCACACGCCAGCTTCCACTGCCCGTGTTCCCGTGAGACCAGGCGGACTTGCGCTTCCTCGGCGCAGGCTAGGGCGAGCATGTCATGGCATGATTGCAAGCCGGCAATCCCGGAGAAGTTTGGGATCGCCTGGCGCACCAGCAGCGGCTGCTTCTGCCAGTATTCGGCGAGAAATTGCCGGGAGGTGAGGCCGCCGAGCAGCGTGGGGATCATGGGATGATTATAATCGCGCATTTTCTCGCCGAACTACACCATGCCGCTTGCCATCATCGAATCGCTGGACCATGAAGGTCGCGGCATTGCACATGTCGAGGGCAAAGCCATTTTCATCGAGGGTGCGCTGCCCGGCGAGACCGTCGAGTATTCGAGCTATCGCAAGAAGCCGAAATTCGAGCAGGCGCGGGCGACTCATATCCTCAAGTCCTCCAGCCAGCGCGTCACGCCGCGCTGCAAGCATTTCGGCGTGTGCGGCGGCTGCAGCATGCAGCACCTGGAGCCGGCGGCGCAGGCCGCCGCCAAGCAGCGCGTGCTGGAGGATGCCTTCTGGCATCTGGCGCGGCTGCGTCCGGAAGTGCTGTATCCGGTGATTTACGGTCCGGCCTGGGGCTATCGCACGCGCGCCCGGCTGTCGGCGCGCTACGTGGAAAAAAAGGGCGGGGCGCTGGTCGGTTTCCGCGAGCGCAGCAGCAGTTATGTCGCGGACATGGATAGCTGCGAGGTGCTTCCACCGAAGATTTCGGCGCGGCTGCGGCCTTTGCGCCATCTGATCGACAGCCTGGCGCACCCCGAGCGCCTGCCGCAAATCGAGGTCTCGATCGGGGATATCGACGCCGAGGGACAGTACGTTCTGGTATTGCGCATCCTGCAGGATTTGACGCCCCGGGATAAGGATAATTTGCGTGCCTTTGCCGACGAACACGGCGTAGTGTTGTATCTGCAGACGGGCGGACCCGCCACGGTGGTGCTGTTCCATCCCCTGGATGCGCCGCCTTTGGCGTATGCGCTGCCGGAATTCGGGGTCGAGCTACGTTTCGAACCGACCGATTTCACCCAGATCAATCAGGCGGTCAACCGCATGCTGGTGCGCCGTGCGCTGGCTTTGTTGGCGCCGCGGGCTGGGGAACGGCTTGCCGACATGTTCTGCGGCCTGGGCAATTTCACTTTGCCGATCGCGCAAAGCGGCGCACAAGTGATCGGCATCGAGGGCAGCCAGGCGCTGGTCGAGCGCGCCCGCGCCAATGCGGTGCTGAACGGCTTGCAAGCGCGCATCGAATTCCGGGTGGCCAATCTTTTCGAGGCGACGCCGGAAAGCCTGGCCCTGCTGGGTCGCTGCGACAAGATGCTGATCGACCCGCCGCGCGAAGGCGCGGTGGCGCTGATCAAGGCGCTCGGCGGTTTGGGCGATGCCGCGCCGGCGCGCATCGTCTATGTTTCCTGCAGTCCGGCGACGCTGGCGCGCGATGCCGCGGTGCTGGTGCATGAACTGGGTTACCGCTTGCGCGGCGCCGGGATCGCCAACATGTTTCCACAGACCTCGCACGTCGAATCGATTGCGTTGTTCGAGAAGTAATAGCATCACGCGACTGGGGGCTGAAAAACCAAAGGCGACCTGAGTCGCCTTTGTGCCTTGGTTCCCGGTCGAATAGTCCGGGAGTCCGGGAACTCCGCGTCAGTCGCGCTGGCCGGTAAAGGCCATCAACAAGCTCAGCAGGTTGGCGAAGACATTGTAGATATCGAGATACACGGAAAGCGTGGCGCTGATGTAGTTGGTCTCGCCGCCCTGCACGATGCGGTTGATGTCGTACAGGATGTAGGCCGAAAAAATCACTACCGCCAAGGCGGAAAGAGCCAGTGCCAGCGCCGGAATCTGAAAGAAAATATTCGCCAGCATCGATACAAAGACCAGCACCATGCCGGCGAAGAGAAACTTGCCGAGTCCGCTCAAATCGCGCTTGGTGGTCGAGGCGACTCCGGCCAGGGTCACGAAGATAGCGCCGGTACCGCCGGCCGCCAGTGCAATCAGCGTCCCGCCGTTGGAAAAGCCCAAGGCAGCGCGCAGGATGTCAGACAGCATCAGACCCATGAAGAAGGTGAAGCCGAGCAGCAAGGCCACGCCCATGCCACTGTCCTGGGTCTTCTTGATGCCGAACATGAATCCGAAGGCAATTCCTAAAAACAGCAGAATGCCCACTATCGGTCCAAAAGCGAAGATGGAGAAGCGCGTCTGTACGCCGATCAAGGCGCCCAGTACCGTTGGCGCCATGGACAGCGCCAACAGGAAATAAGTATTGCGCAGCACGCGGTTCTGCTGCCGGGCAATGTCCTGATTAACATTGGCTGGGGTCTGGTCATAGGCCTGGAAATTGGGTTGCATACGTCTTATCCTCCTTAAAATAGTATTACATCGCTAAGACTAGCGGATATCGCAGAAAGTTTCAATGATTTGAATCTTGCCGGATTTCTGCGCTTCGCTGTGCATAGTGAATGGTGCTGGCGAAGAAAACCAGCGTCAGCAGGATTTCCAATGCCGCCATCGTCCGGGCAGGATCTGGTTCGGTGGCTGCACGCACAACCCCCTCGGTGAAATACAGCAAGATCATCATCGAAGCCCATTGGTGGGTGTAGCGCCTGCCACGCAGAATGCCGAACAGTGGAGTTAGCAGCGGCAGAACTTTCAGCGCCAGCATCGATCCGCCCGGGCGCAGGGGCGCCAGCCAAAGCTCCCAGGCCAGGCACAGGGCGATCAGCGAAATCAGGCTGACGCTGGCACAAAGGTTCAGGACGCGCAAATAGGTGGTGCTTGTCATGCCACGGGATTGAGAAGTGAGTGGGCAGGCTTATTCCCTACAACGGTACAATACGTAACGCTCCGATATTATAGGTGCATCCGTGTTGCTGCTCGCCCCGTTTCGTCTGGTGGTCCGTGTAGTGCGACGTTTTCATGTCGATCATTGCACTCAAGCCGCCGCCAGCTTGTCGTTCAGTACCTTGCTCGGACTGGTGCCGCTGATCGCAATTGCGTTGGCGCTCATTGCCTACTCTCCCTTTGCTGCCGCCTTGGGTGCGGCACTGGAAAAATTTCTGCTTGCCAATCTGTTGCCGGACAAGGCAGGCGCCATCGTGGCCAAATATGTTGCGCAGTTTGCACACAAGGCCGAACGCTTGACTCTGATCGGTGGCGGAGTACTGGCAATCACGGCCTTGATGCAAATGCTGACCATTGAACACACTTTCAACGTCATCTGGCGAGTCAAGGCCAAACGTCCGTTGCTGCGCCGGATTTCCATGCATCTATTGGCCTTGTTATTGGGGCCGTTGATTTTCGGCGGCAGCCTGCTGGCGATCAGCTATCTCGCCGGTGTTTCCTTGGGTTTGGTAAATGAGCCGAAGTGGTTGAATACGATGGTCTTCATCGCCTTGCCGTATATCTTCATGACGCTGCTGTTTGCACTGTTGTATTACACGTTGCCGAATCGGGTGGTGGTAAAATGGCATGCTACAGTTGGTGGAATATTTGCAACATTCGGATTTATTCTGCTGCAGCGCCTGTTCGGCATTTACGTTGTGAACTTTCCCGCTTACACGGTAATCTACGGCGCATTTGCAGCGGTACCGATATTCCTGGTATGGCTCTATCTGTCATGGAGTGTGGTCTTGGTGGGTGCGTTGATTGTCGCCGAGTTGCCCGGTGCCGGTGCCAGCCGCCGCGCCGGGTGATGCCCTTGCCGGCAGGGAAATTTGAGGCAGTAGCCGGTTATGAGGAGAGGTAGTGCCATGGCGACAGGATCCAGTGCTGTGCTTCGATATTTTTTGATGCTGCTGGTCACGACCCTGCTGGCGTCGGCAGCAGTGCGCGCGGCGGAAGCCGACAAGTTATTCGACCAGAGTCTGGGCGATTTCAGGGTTGAACTGGAATCGGCCAAAAAGTCCGGAAAACGCGGTCTGATGCTGATGTTCGAGGCGGAGGGTTGTCCCTATTGCCTCAAGATGCGCGAGACGGTGCTCAACCAGCCCGAGGTGCAAGCGTATTTCCGCCGACATTTCCTTGTGTTCAGCATAGACATGCTGGGTGATGTCGAAATTCAGGATACTGCCGGTCGCAGTTTTCGCGAGAAAACCTATGCCCAGGAATTACGCATACGCGGTACGCCGACATTTATGTTCATTGGCGCCAATGGAGAAATTCTGGCGCGCCATACCGGCGCTACCCGGGACGCCAGAGAGTTCATGTTGCTGGGACATTATGTGGTCAACGGATTTTACAAAACGCAGAGTTTCTCCGAGTACAGCAAGTCCGTACGCTGAAATCCTCCGACCCGACCCGTCGAGTGCCGGCATACTTAGAATTATGGTATAATTAATATACAATATATTCAATAAGATATAAAGTAATCGCGATGAAAAAGCAGGGTAATCCGAGAGATGAAACGTATAATCGTCGGTGCTGAAGATTGCGCGGTGTCGGACGGAATTTATTGATTTTGACGATGTTTTCGCGTATATTTCTTGGCTTTTCCGATTCCGGATACTGGATTACGTGAGGTAACGTGCAATGGTTGTCATTCGTCTCTCCCGCAGCGGCGCCAAGAAACGCCCGTTTTACAACATGGTGGTGACTGATTCGCGTAATCGCCGCGACGGTCGTTTTGTCGAGCGTATCGGTTTTTATAATCCCGTAGCCGCTGCCAATGAACAAGGCTTACGCGTCGATATGCAGCGCTTGGCTTACTGGCAAGGTCACGGCGCCCAGTTGTCACCGACCGCTGCGCGCCTGGTCAAGCAGTTTGGAGCGCCTGCGGCCACTGTCGCAACTACGGCCGCCTGAGTTCGATCCGGGATGACGAAATGACCCGGGGCATGATAGTCCTGGGTCGCCTGGTTGGTCCGTATGGTTTGCAAGGCTGGCTCAAATTGCATCCCTTTGGCGACGATTTTGGCGCTTTGGGGAACATGTCGCAATGGTGGCTAGGTGCTGAAGCCGATGGCGATGTGTGGACGCCCTATGCTTTGCATGCATTGAAGACACAGGGCAAGGGTCTGATTGTCAAGTTTCAGGGAATTGATGGACGCAACGACGCGGAATCCATCGATCGACTCTATGTAGCCGCTCCGCGCGAAGCCTTGCCTGAAACCGGAGTTGATGAGTATTACTGGGCCGACCTGATTGGCTTGGAAGTTGTGAATACCAGCGGGGAACCGCTGGGCAAGGTAAGCGGATTGCTTTCCTGCGGTGCGCATGAAGTGCTTTGCGTACAGGACGGTGTGGGGGAAAAAACGAGGGAACGCCTGCTGCCTTTTGTGGCGCAAGTGGTGAAAAAGGTGGATAGGGAAAGCAAGACGATCCATGTCGAATGGGGAGTTGATTGGTGACCGATGCGGCGAGACCCGGATTCGATGTCATCACCCTGTTTCCCGAGATGTTTACGGCGGTGACACAGTCTGGAATTTCGCGACGTGCGCTGGAAAATGGCTTATGGCGGTTGAACTGCTGGAATCCCCGCGATTTTGCCGAAGATAATTATCGTAGCGTCGATGATCGACCCTACGGTGGCGGGCCCGGGATGGTAATGTTGCCGGAACCCTTGGGGAAATCCATTGCCGCGGCGCAAGCCAGGCGGTGTGAAGCAGGTGAGACAGTGGCGAAAGTCATCTATTTTTCGCCCCAAGGCAGAATGCTGACACATGCGCGGGTACTGGAGTTGGCGCAGTCGAGTGGTGCGATATTGCTCTGCGGACGTTATGAAGGCGTGGATGAGCGTTTGATCGAGAGCAGCGTCGACGAGGAGATTTCCCTCGGAGATTTCGTCCTTTCCGGCGGCGAGATCGCAGCGCTGGCTTTGATCGATGCGACGGTGCGGCAACTGCCTGGTGCGTTGAACGATGCCGATTCGGCGGTGGAAGATTCCTTCGCTGACGGCTTGCTGGATTGTCCGCACTATACGCGGCCGGAGGTATATCAAGGCATGCGGGTGCCGGAAGAGCTGCTTTCCGGCAACCATGAAAAAATTCGTCGCTGGCGTCTGAAGCAGGCACTGCGACGAACCTGGCGGCGACGTCCCGAGCTTATTGAGCAAAGGACGCTTAGCCGTGAGGAAGCAAGCCTGCTGGAGGAACTGCAGCGGGAGCAGTAAAGGGATGGGTCGGGGGTGAACCCAGTGACCTGTCTGGCATCTGTAAAATCAACAAAGCGCACGCATCAGTGGGGATACTCGCTGCTCTGCGTGAACGGCCCAAGGCCATGACCAATGATGGAGTATTTGATATGAACCTGATCGAACAACTCGAACAAGAAGAAATTGCCCGCCTGGGCAAAACCATTCCGGATTTTTCGCCGGGGGATACCGTTGTCGTCCAAGTGAAGGTCAAGGAGGGTACGCGCGAGCGTAACCAGGCTTACGAAGGCGTGGTGATCGCCAAGCGCAACCGCGGCCTCAATTCCAGCTTCATCGTTCGCAAGATTTCCGCGGGCGAAGGTGTCGAGAGAACTTTCCAGAGTTACTCGCCTTTGATCGCCAGCATCGAGGTCAAGCGCCGCGGCGCCGTGCGTCGCGCCAAGCTTTACTATCTGCTCGATCGTTCCGGCAAGTCGGCGCGGATCAAGGAAAAGCTTTCCATACGCCATCTCTGATCGATCTGGCGCAAACAACAAAGGGGTCCATCGCAAGATGGGCCCCTTTGTTTTAACAAACCGCACGCGATACCAAGTCCTAGGGCGATGACCTTGCCCGCATGGCGGCCCCAACAGCTAGAGGGCTAATTTCGCTTGTCCCGTTCGATTAGCGCATAAGCCGAGTGGTTGTGGATCGACTCGAAGTTCTCGGATTCCACCACGTAGGCATCGATGCGTTTATCGGCGTTGAGCATGCCGGCGACGTCGCGTACGAGATCCTCGACGAACTTGGGGTTATCGTAGGCGCGCTCCGTCACGTATTTTTCATCCGGGCGTTTCAACAGGCCAAACAACTCGCAGGAAGCCTGGCTTTCGGCCATCTCCACCAGTTCCTCGATCCAGATGAAGTCGTTGGTGGTCGCGGTGATGGTGACGTGCGAGCGCTGGTTGTGGGCGCCGCGTTCGGAAATTTTCTTCGAGCAGGGGCACAGGCTGGTGACCGGCACCACCACTTTGGTGGTCTGACGGTATTCGCCGCCGGCCAGAATCTCGCCGACGAAGCTGACATCGTAATCCATCAGGCTTTTCACCTTGGAGATCGGCGCCTGTTTGTTGATGAAGTAGGGGAAATTCATTTCGACATGACCGGTTTCGGCTTCGAGTCGCACCACCATGTCGCGCAACATTGATTCGAAGTTCTCCACCGACACTTCGCGATTGTTGGTATTGAGTATCTCGACGAAGCGCGACATGTGCGTGCCTTTGAAGTTGTGCGGCAAGCCGACGTACATGTTGAATACAGCGATGGTATGCTGCACGCCGCCGCTCTTGTCGAGCACCTTGACCGGGTGGCGGATGCTCTTGATGCCGACCTTGTTAATCGGCAATTGCCGCAAGTCGGCGCTGCCCTGTACGTCTGGAATGGCCATAATGTCCCTGCTGTTCATGGGATGCTCTCCTGGTGTTGGTGAAGGCGCATCCTTTTGGGAAGATGATGCAAGGTACGCCTAAACAGCAGTCCATTCTAGCAAACCCGACTAAATCAATCAACTATTATCGAGTAGCGCTTTGTTAACGCTCGACACGATTCCCGCGCCATCCAGCCCTAGTTGCGCCAGCAGGACAGCCGCATCGCCGTGATCGATGAAGCGATCCGGTAACCCGAGTCGCAGCAGCGGCGTTTTCAGGCCCATTTCTTCGAGGTAACGGGCGATTTCAGCACCCGCGCCTCCAATTAGCGTGTTTTCCTCAATACTCACCAGCAATGCATGTTTTTCCGCCAGCATCCCAACCAGTTGATGGTCGAGTGGTTTGACAAAGCGCATATTGGCAACCGTTGCATCCAGTATCTCCGCAGCGGCAAGCGCCGGTGTCAGCATGCTGCCGAAAGCGAGCAGGGCGACGCCCTGGGCGCTTTTTCCGGTGTGGCGACGAACTTCGCCTTTGCCTATCGGCAAACTGTCGAGGGTCGAGTCAGGCGGCATGCCCGGGCCGCTGCCGCGCGGATATCGCACCGCACTGGGGCCGTCGTGGCGGTAAGCGGTGGTGAGCATCTTGCGGCACTCGTTCTCGTCGCTCGGCGTCATTACCAGCAGGTTGGGAATGCAGGCGAGATAGGATAAATCGAAAGCGCCATTGTGCGTGGCGCCGTCGGCGCCCACCAGGCCGCCCCGGTCGATCGCCAGCATCACCGGCAGGTTCTGCAGAGCGACATCATGGATCAGTTGATCGTAGGCGCGTTGCAGGAAGGTCGAGTAGATCGCCAGCACCGGTTTCATGCCCTCGCAGGCGAGTCCAGCGGCGAAAGTCATGGCATGCTGCTCGGCGATACCTACGTCATGGTAGCGATCCGGGTATTCCTGGGCGAAGCGCACCAAACCGGAACCTTCCCGCATGGCCGGAGTAATGCCGATCAGGCGCGAATCCTGCGCCGCCATGTCGCACAACCAGTCGCCGAACACTTGCGTGTACGTTAGCTGGGCAGCCTTGCCTGCCTGGATGCCGCCTGCAGCGTCGAACTTTGAAACGCCGTGATACAAAATCGGATCTGCTTCAGCCAGCTTGTATCCCTGGCCCTTGCGGGTAATGACATGCAGGAATTGCGGGCCATCCAGCAGCTTCAGGTTTTCCAGTGTCGGGATCAGGGAATCCAGATCGTGGCCGTCAATCGGACCGATATAGTTGAAGCCGAACTCCTCGAACAGGGTGCCCGGCACGATCATGCCCTTGACGTGCTCCTCGGCGCGCTTGGCAAATTCCAGCATCGACGGCATCACCGACAGCACCTTCTCGCCGGCGCGACGCGCCGCATTGAAGGTGCGGCCGGAAAACAGCCGTGCCAGATATTTGTTGAGCGCGCCCACCGGCGGCGAGATCGACATGTCGTTGTCGTTGAGAATCACCAGCAGATTTGCGTCGATGACACCTGCGTTATTCAGCGCCTCGAAGGCCTGGCCGGCGGACATGGCGCCGTCGCCGATGACGGCCACGACGCGTCGTCTTTCGCCTTTGCTGCGGGCGGCGACGGCCATGCCCAACGCAGCCGAAATCGAAGTCGACGAGTGACCTACGCCGAAGGTGTCGTACTCGCTCTCAGTGCGGCGCGGAAATCCGGAAACCCCATCCAGCATCCGCAGCCTGGCCATTCCGGCGCGGCGACCGGTGAGGATCTTGTGGGCGTAAGTTTGATGACCGACATCCCATACCAGGCGGTCGTGCGGCGTGTCGAAAATGTAATGCAGGGCAATGGTCAGCTCGATCGTGCCGAGATTGGAGGAAAGGTGACCACCGGTTTTCGACACCGATTCAATCAGAAACCCTCGCAACTCATCAGCCAGTTGGGGCAGATCCTTGCGTTCCAGCTGGCGCAATTCGGCTGGGAGATTGATAGTGTCGAGCAGGGCAAATTTATTCGAGTGGTCGGACATGATTTTTGTTGGGTTGACCATCAGAAGCTGCGGTTGACGATGAAGTTGGTCAGTTCTCCAAGGCGCCTGGCGGGTTCGCCGAATGGCGCGAGAGCGGCATGGGCGGCCATGCGCAACTCGGTGGCTTTCTCCCTGGCCTTGGCGAGGCCGAGTAGACTGACATAGGTGGGCTTGTTGCTCGCGGCATCCTTGCCGGCGGTCTTGCCCAGCGTTGCGGTATCGGCTGCGCTGTCGAGAATGTCGTCGACCACCTGGAACAGCAGGCCGGCGATCTTGGCGTAATGATCCAGTCGGGCCAACTCCGTCTCGGCCAGTGGCTCGCCGCATTGGGCGCCGAGCATAACGGCAGCACGGATCAGAGCGCCGGTTTTGCGAATGTGCATATACTCCAGCTCGGCCAGCGACAATGGCTGGCCTACCGCGGCCAGATCGATGGCCTGACCGCCGGCCATGCCGCGAGATCCGGTGGCTTGCGACAGCAGGCGCAGCATATCGAGTTGCTGCTTTGCCTCAGCGGCGAGAGGGTGCTCGGCAAGCAGCTGGAAAGCCAGCGATTGCAGGGCATCGCCAACCAGCATGGCGGTGGCTTCGTCAAATTCCACATGGCAGGTCGGCTTGCCGCGACGCAGGACGTCGTCATCCATGCAGGGTAAATCATCGTGCACCAGGGAATATACGTGGATCAGCTCGACAGCGCAGGCAACGATGTCAAGCCGTGCCGCATCGGCGCCGGTCAGCGCGCCAGCAGCATGACAGAGCAACGGCCGCACGCGTTTGCCGCCACCGAGTACGGCATAGCGCATGGCTTGATGCAGGCGCTGTGGAACGGTAGTGCCGGGCGGCAACAGGCGTTCGAGACTCCGCTCGGTGCGTTGCTGCATGGAGCCCATCCAGGTGGAAAAATCCATGGTGAATTTACGCGTCAGACGCGTCCGGCTCGGGCTTGCCTGAATCGAGGTCGAAGTCACGCAAGCCGCCGTTTTCGAGAATCAGCAGTTTCTTTTCGGCGGCGCCAAGAACCTCCTGGCAGTGCTTGAGAAGCACGGTACCTCGCTCATAGGATGCCAGGGACTCCTCCAACGGCAACTGACCGGCTTCCATCTCGCGGACTATGGCTTCGAGTTCGGCCAAGGCGGCTTCGAACGTGGCGGGGGGGGAAGGGCGTGAGGTTTTTACCATGATAGTGGAGCAGATACCTGCGCTGTCGGTGCCCAGTCATACAAGGCAAAGATGGGAAAATAACGTATTCTGCGCCTTCAGGTCAAACTTAGCCTGTGCGAGTCACAGACGCAGGCCGGTCGCATCGACTAAGATGGTATGGTTTTTTCCTGCCAAGAGGCAAAGGAATAGCCCGGTAGCCAAGACTCGATAGTGTCGCTGGACTATAATTTCATGTTTCCGGGTTCTGTCTTGGGGGTTGGGAGAGATGTCCGACATCACCGAATTGATAAATGGGGCCGCGCGTCTCGCGCCCGCCATTTCGCAGCTGCCAGTGTCCTGGTACTTCGACAAGAAGTTGTTTGAGCTTGAGAAACAGCTATTCTTCGATGCTGGCCCGGGCCATGTCGGCCATGAATTGATGGTCCCCGAACTGCATGACTACCGCAGTCTTGAATGGCTCGACCACGCCAAGCTGCTGGTGCATCAAGCCGGGAGCGGGGAGAGTGGCTGCAGTCGGAATATCGAGTTGCTGTCGAACATCTGCCGTCATCGTCAGGCCATCATGTTGCAGGGTAGCGGCAACGCCCGCAATATCGTCTGTCCGATCCATCGCTGGACTTACAATCTGCAGGGCAACCTGATCGGTGCGCCGCATTTTCCGGCCAACCCTTGTTTGCATCTTGATAAACAGCCGCTGGAAAACTGGAAAGGCTTGCTCTTCAAGGGGCCGCGTTCGGCACAAGTCGATCTGGCGGGGATGAAACTGGCCGACGAAGGCGTCTTCGACTTTTCCGGCTTCAAGCTCGACCGTGTTGAAATGCATCAATGCAACTACAACTGGAAGACTTTCATTGAAGTTTATCTGGAGGATTAC
This sequence comes from uncultured Sterolibacterium sp., assembly GCA_964360125.1. Classification (GTDB taxonomy): domain Bacteria; phylum Pseudomonadota; class Gammaproteobacteria; order Burkholderiales; family Rhodocyclaceae; genus JACRAR01. The sequence goes on along the minus strand of CAYHXK010000012.1, from coordinate 2,662 downwards.
CACGTCGTACCCTATCACCCTGGCCTGGGAAACTTCGTCACTTGCGATGATCTGACCTGGCAGTTCGGCGAGTGGTACTCGGTGCAGCGAGTCGGCGTGACTTCGCTGCAGAAGTCCGGATCCAAGGCATATGCGCGCTGGCAAAAAGCCATACTCGAATACTATCAAGGCGAGCAGCCGAAACAGGGCGCGGTTTGGCTTACTTACTATCCCAACATCATGGTTGAGTGGTACCCGCATGTGTTGGTGGTGTCCACCCTGATACCGCAGGAAGTGGACAAGACGATGAACGTGGTCGAGTTCTACTATCCTGAGGAGATCGCCCTGTTCGAGCGCGAGTTCATCGAGGCCGAGCAGGCCGCCTACATGGAAACGGCGATCGAGGACGACGACATCGGCGAGCGCATGGATCGCGGCCGTCATGCCCTGATGAAGGAGGGGCGCAGCGAATCCGGTCCTTACCAGTCGCCCATGGAAGACGGCATGCAGCATTTCCATGAATTTTATCGGCGCATCGTCGAGCCGCATCTCTGAAACGCGAGACGGGGAATAACCCGTCTCTCCATTGACTGAATCTCCAATGCAATCTTTATGGATGGTAGCGGCGAGCCTGCTGTTCGCCTGCATGGGCGTCTGCGTCAAGCTCGGCAGTGAGCAGTTTTCTGCTGCCGAACTGGTGTTTTATCGCGGCGCCATCGCCTTGCTGGTGATCTTCGGCTATGTCCGCATCGCCGGTTTGACGCTGTCGACGAAGCACTGGCGCATTCACGTCACGCGCGGCATGGCCGGCTTCGTCACACTGGTGATGTATTTCTACGCCATAAGCCTCATTCCATTGGCCACTGCGGTGACGCTCAACTATACTTCACCGCTGTTTTTGGCCATGCTTCTGGCTTTCTGGCAGCGCGAGCGGATACGCCCGCTGCTTTTCGTCGCGCTTGCGGCAGGATTTGTCGGCATCGTATTGCTGCTGCGACCGAGCTGGCATTCCGATCAACTCGCCGGGGCACTGTACGGACTTGGCTCCGGGATGGTTTCCAGTATTGCCCATCTGAATGTGCGCAAGCTGGGCGAACTGGGCGAGCCGGAATGGCGCACGGTGTTTTATTTTTCCTTGATCGCGGCGATCGGCGGTTTGCCCTGGATCCTGGCCAGCACCTGGACCGAACAGCCGCTGCACGCCATCGATGCACGCGGCTGGTTGTTGTTGCTCGGTGTCGGGGGCTTCGGCGCATTTGCCCAGCTCTGCATGACCCGTGCCTACAAGCACGGCAAGACCATAGTCACCGCCAGTTTCGCTTACAGCACCGTGGTGTTTTCCAGCTTATTCGGCATGCTGCTGTGGAACGAGCGTCTTCCTTTCATCGCATTGCTGGGGGTCGGGCTGATCCTCGCCAGCGGCATTCTCGCCACCGCCTTCTCGCGGGCCGCACCGGTCGAGCAGGATTGATATACTAAAGCCTCCACTCCAACAGGATTCACTATGATTACCACCGACCATCAGGGCAATCTGATTTCCATCACAGTTTTCGGTGAATTCACGCTTGCCGATTTCAAGGAATTCGAGGAAGCCGCACTCAGCAATATTCGATCCGAAGGACCCGTCAACCTGTTCTTCGACCTGCGCCAGATGGCTGATTTCACCGTCGACGTGGCCTGGGAGGAAATCAAGTTCTCGCGCCAGCACCCGCACGATTTCAGGCGCATAGCCGTCTTGACCGAGAGCCAGTGGATCGCCTGGAGCGCATGGCTGTCGCAGGCCTTCGTCGATGCCGATTTGCGTGTTTTCAACGATGAAGCCGAGGCGCGCGCCTGGCTGACGGGCGCGCGTTGAGTGGGTGCGAAGACTAAACTGCTGGTCGAAGCCGCCGAGGTTGCGGCGCACCTCGCCGATCCATCCTGGCGCATCTTCGACTGCCGCCACGATCTCACGCAGACCGAATACGGCGCGCAGGCTTACGCCAAGGGTCACATACCCGGCGCCCAGTTTCTCCATCTCGATCGCGATCTTTCCGGACCCCCCAACGGCAGGAAGGGCCGTCACCCGCTCCCGGACCCGAACATTTTGGCGCAGAAACTGTCGCAATGCGGCGTCGACGCCGATACTCAGGTGGTTGCCTACGATAATGAAGGGGGGATTTTTGCGGCGCGTCTCTGGTGGCTGTTGCGGTGGCTGGGACACTCGCGGGTGGCGCTGCTCGACGGCGGGCTGGCCGGCTGGAAGCGTGCCAAGCTGCCGCTGGAGGATGGCCTTCCGTTGATCGCGCCTGCCCAGTTCGTGGCCCGGCCCGGCAGTGGGGGCGATACACCGGTCGATGCTGCGTATGTGCTGGCGCATCTCGGTCTGCCGGACATGCTGATCGTCGACGCACGCAGCGCGGAGCGCTTCCGTGGCGAGAACGAGACACTCGATCCGGTCGGCGGGCACATTCCCGGCGCGATCAACCGTTTCTACTTCGACAATCTCGATGACGACGGCTGTTACTTCAAGCCGGCTGAGGAATTGCGCAGCGAGTTCGAGGCGCTGCTGGGTGGGCAGGATGCCCGCAATGTCGTGCAGCAGTGCGGGTCGGGGGTGACGGCGTGCCATAACCTGCTGGCGATGGAACTGGCCGGTCTGGGGGGTTCGCGGCTGTATGCAGGTTCGTGGAGCGAGTGGTGC
>CAYHXK010000011.1:2567-18038 GCA_964360125.1 uncultured Sterolibacterium sp. | reverse complement strand
CGGCGATCTCGCCAAGCGCGAAACGGGCTGGGTCGAGGACTGGCAGCAGCGTCAGCTGTATCGCCGGATCCGGGAAGTCTCCAAAGGACGTCCGCGTTTCGTGCTGCACGACGGCCCGCCCTACGCTAACGGCGACATCCACCTCGGCCACGCGGTCAACAAGATACTCAAGGACATCATCGTCCGCTCCAAGACCCTGGCCGGTTTCGATGCGCCCTACGTGCCGGGCTGGGACTGCCACGGCCTGCCGATCGAGCACAAGATCGAGGTGCAGCACGGCAAAAACCTGCCCGCCGACAAGGTGCGAGAACTCTGCCGCGCCTTCGCCGCCGAGCAGGTGGAAATTCAAAAGAAAGGATTCATTCGACTCGGCGTGCTGGGCGATTGGGAGCATCCCTATCTGACGATGTCCTATCCCAACGAGGCCGGGGAAATCCGTGCGCTGGCGGAAATCGTCAAGCGCGGCTGGGTGTTCAAGGGATTGAAGCCGGTGAACTGGTGTTTCGATTGCGGTTCCGCGCTGGCCGAAGCCGAAGTCGAATATGCCGACAAGCAGAGCCCGGCCATCGACGTCGGCTTGGTCTGCGCCGAGCCGGATAAACTCGCCGCTGCCTTTCGCCTCGCCGCACTGCCGGCTCCCGCCTATGCCGTGATCTGGACCACGACACCGTGGACCATCCCCGCCAACCAAGCCCTCAACGTCCATCCCGACTTCGACTACGCCCTGGTGGAAACTTCGCGTGGCCTGCTGCTGCTCGCCGTCGAACTGGTGGAAGCCTGCCTCAAGCGCTACGCTCTGGAAGGCCGCATCCTCGCGACGGCGAAAGGTGCGGCGCTGGAGCGCATCGAATTCCACCATCCGCTCTACGAACGTCGCTCGCCGATTTTTGTGGCCGACTATGTGGCGCTCGATGCAGGTACCGGCATCGTGCATTCCTCGCCGGCCTACGGCGTCGATGACTTCCAGTCCTGCACCCGCAACGGTTTCAGTTTCGACGATATCCTCAGTCCGGTGCAGGGCAACGGCGTTTATGCCGATTCTTTGCCTTTCTTCGGCGGCATGCACATCTGGAAAGCGAATCCGGCGATCATAGACAAACTCGCCGAGGTCGGCGCGCTGTTCTCCCACGAGAAAATCAGCCACAGCTACATGCATTGCTGGCGCCACAAAACGCCGGTGATTTATCGCGCCACGGCGCAGTGGTTCATCGGCATGGACCTGCGGCCGGACAACGGCGATGCAGGCCGGCCCAGCTTGCGCGAACTGGCTTTGCGGGGCATCGACAACACCGCGTTCTATCCGGCCTGGGGCCAGGCGCGGCTGCACGCCATGATCGCCAATCGTCCCGACTGGTGCATCTCGCGCCAGCGCAGCTGGGGCGTGCCGATTCCCTACTTCCTGGACAAGGCCACGGGCGAACTGCATCCGCGCACAGCGGAATTGATGGAACAGGTGGCGCAACGCGTCGAACGCGAGGGGATCGAGGCCTGGTTCAAGCTGGATGCGCGGGAACTGCTCGGCGACGAGGCCGTACAGTATGAAAAGATCAACGACACACTCGACGTCTGGTTCGACTCCGGCACCACTCACTGGCATGTGTTGCGCGGTTCGCACCCGGATGCCGAGGCAAACTCAGGCAGGCACGCCGATCTCTATCTGGAGGGTTCCGACCAGCATCGCGGCTGGTTCCATTCCTCGCTGCTGACCGGTTGCGCCATCGATGCCCAGCCGCCTTACCAGGCGTTGCTGACCCACGGTTTCACGGTGGACGCGCAAGGCCGGAAAATGAGCAAATCGCTGGGCAACGGCATCGAGCCGCAGGAAGTCGGCGATCGCCTGGGGGTGGAAATACTGCGCCTGTGGCTGGCCGCGACGGACACCTCGGGCGAACTGTCGATCTCCGATGAAATCCTCAAGCGCGTGGTCGAGTCCTACCGCCGCATCCGCAATACCCTGCGCTTCCTGCTGGCCAACACCGCCGACTTCGAGATGCAGTCCCACAACTTGCCGGTGGCGGAATGGCTGGAAATCGACCGCTATGCGCTGGCGCTCACCCGCCAGTTGCAGACGCAGATCTGCGCCGACTATGGACGCTACGAGTTCCATAAAGTGGTGCAGGCCTTGCAGAATTTCTGCTCGGAAGATCTCGGCGGCTTCTATCTGGATATTCTCAAGGACCGGCTGTACACCTCGGCTGCCGACTCGCGCGCACGCCGTTCGGCGCAGAGCGCACTGTGGCATATCCTGCAAAGCGTGACACGGCTGATGGCGCCGATCCTGGCGTTTACCGCCGAGGAGATCTGGTCGGTGCTGGGCAACCAGGACAGCGTGATGCTCACCACCTGGCACGAGTTGCCGCAGCAGGAAGATGAAGCGACATTGTTGCTGCGTTGGCGGCATCTGCGCGAAGTGCGCGGCGAGGCCAGCAAGGTATTGGAGGAGTTGCGGGAAGTCGGCAAGATCGGTTCCTCCTTGCAGGCGGAAGTCGAGATACGCGCCAGTGGGGCGAAATACGAACTGCTGTCGTCGCTCGAGGACGATCTGCGCTTCGTGCTGATCTGCTCCAGGACAACGCTGGTGAAAGCCGCCGATGTCGCTGCCGAAGCGGTCATCGCCATGCCCAGCGCGCATCCGAAATGCGCCCGCTGCTGGCACTGGCGCGAGGACGTCGGACAGGAGCGTGAGCATCCGGAATTGTGCGGCCGTTGCTCCGCCAATCTGTTCGGCAGCGGCGAGGGACGTGCTTGTGCCTAAATCCGCAATTACATCCGCCGACAGCAGATTCTACGTTTGGCTGGGCCTAAGCGCTGTGGTGACATTTTTCGATCAGGCCACCAAGTTTGTTATCTCTTCAACTTTTCGTCTGGGCGAGAGTCTGACGCTGACGCCGTTCTTCGATCTCATATTCGTATTCAACCGTGGCGCCGCGTTCAGTTTTTTGTCGCAAGCGGGCGGCTGGCAGCGATGGTTTTTCGTCGTCCTGGCATTGCTTATTTCGGCGTGGATCGTCAGCATGCTGAAACGCCACGCCACGGAAAGACTGATGCCTGCGGCGCTTGCGCTGATCCTGGGCGGCGCCCTGGGAAATGTCATAGACCGGCTGAACCACGGCGCGGTGGTGGATTTTCTCTCCTTTCATGTAGCCGAGTATTACTGGCCGGCATTCAATGTGGCCGACTCGGCCATCAGCGTTGGGGTAGTCTTGATCCTGTGGCAGCAGTTGACGCATGAAACCGGGAAGTCCGCATGACCGAGCGCGTCAAACCCGACAGCTTGGTCACCCTCAACTATCGTATCGCCATGGCAGACGATACCGAACTGATCGGCACCTTCGATTCGACTCCGGCAACACTGCAGCTGGGTAGCGGTGAACTGGCGCCAACGCTGGAAAGCTGTCTTGACGGTTTGCCGCTCGGCGAGCGCCACGTTTTCCTGCTCGAACCCGCGCAGGCCTTCGGTGCGCATAACCCGGAATTGCTTAAACGCATCCCGCGCTCCGAACTGCCGGCGAGTAACGAAATTGAGCCGCTGACATTATTGGAATTCTCGGATCCGAGTGGCGCCAAATTTGCCGGTCTGGTGCGCGAGCTGGATGAACATGCGGTGCTGATCGACTTCAACCATCCATTGGCGGGCAAGGCGATCCGTTTCGAAGTGGAAATACTCGGTATTCTATAATTATTCGACCCTATTTCCTTGGTTGATGAGGAGCGGGGGAAAGGCTGCTATGAACATAATACTTGCCAATCCGCGCGGATTTTGTGCCGGAGTAGAGCGCGCCATCGAGATCGTCGAGCGCGCGCTCAAGCGCTACGGCGCGCCGATTTATGTGCGCCATGAAGTGGTGCACAATCGTTACGTGGTCGAGGATCTTCGCGCCAAGGGTGCGGTATTCGTGGAAACGCTCGACGAAGTGCCGGCCGGGGCGACGGTGATATTCAGCGCCCATGGCGTACCCCAATCCGTACGGGTCGAGGCGGAAGCCAGAAAGCTGCGCGTGTTCGACGCTACTTGTCCGTTGGTCACCAAGGTGCATGTGGAAGTGGCTAAGTCGCGCCAAGCAGGTCGCGAGATCGTCATGATCGGTCATCGCGGCCATCCGGAAGTCGAGGGGACGATGGGTCAGGCGCTGGAAGGCATGTATCTGATCGAGAATGTCGGCGACGTTTCCCGCCTAAGCGTCAATGATCCCGAGCGACTGGCCTATGTGACTCAGACCACCCTGTCGATTGACGATACATCGATTATCGTCGCGGCCCTCAAGGCGCGCTTTCCGCATATCGTCGGTCCAAAGAAAGATGATATCTGCTACGCCACACAGAACCGTCAGGATGCAGTCAAACTGATGGCGCCGCAATGCGATGTGGTCATCGTGGTCGGGTCGGAAAACAGTTCCAACTCCAACCGCTTGAGGGAAGTGGCGCAAAACCTCGGCGTGCCGGCATACCTGGTGGATCGGGCCGAACTGATGGATCCGGCATGGGTCAAGGAAAGGACGCGTGTCGGGGTGACGGCCGGCGCTTCCGCGCCGGAACTGCTGGTGGAGCAAGTGATTCAACGGCTGAAATCCTGGGGAGTCGGCGCAGTGCGGCAGATCGAAGCCAGCCCGGAAACCACCACTTTTCCTTTGCCGAAAGAACTGGCGGGCGCCGATACTCAAGGCACCGGCATCCCGTCCTGGTAAAGCGCTTCGTCCCGTTCAGTTGTCCCCCTTAATATATTTATAAGTTCTGGTGCGGTTCTGGAGGATCGGTGGTACGAATGGATCCGGCTTGATCGGGGAATTGGTACTGCCATCCCGCTGGGCTGTGCCGATAACCACCGCCATCGACTGTCCATCGACCGACACAATACCGATCACCGGCGACGGGGGGAGTCCGCCGCCCGCAAATGTATTCGAGCGGTCGCCACCGCAAGCAGCGCCGCCCGCGGTACTTATCGAACCCGATGCATTGAACAGGTTTACCCAATAGCCGCGCGCTTCGCCGAGCACACTGCCGCACGATTGGGCACTCACAATAGGCCGGTTGGTGCTGAAAGCGACCATGCCGCCCACGATGATGGCGGTCGTAACCCCCTGTTCTCCCGTTCCATACTGATTCAGGTTCATATACCAGCCCTTTTTGCCTGCATTCGAAACAGAGAGGAGCGAATCGGAGGTGCAGGTCGAAGCAGCCGGGTCGGTGTAATCCAACATGTCGGCGCCGTCCAGAATGACCGCCGCAGTGGTTTCGGTGGAGGTCAGGTCGTCCTTATACACATAGGCTCGATTGACGACCGGGCCGGTATAGGGATAATTGGTTGCCAACGGATGCTCGCGGTCTCCCGATACCAGGGCCACATAGGTCGAGGTTCCGGTGGGGAACAGTCCCGGCTGGAACAGGAACTTGCGGCCACCGCCGTTGGTGTAGGCCACCCGGTGGATGAACCAGTCGTCTTTATCGAGAGCAGCCAGGGTGCCCGGGCCATCGACAAAGTCGACCCGATAAACATTTCCGCCGGTGTCGGCGACGTAAGCATAATCGACAAATCCATCGTTATTGAGATCGATGAAAGCCACGTCGGCGGCTGCGCCCCTGATTGTCGAAAATGACCTAATCAGGGCGCCTGTGTCGGCATTGATGAAATAAACCACATTGCCCTTGGTGGAGCCGCAAGACGGCGTGCTGGTATTGGCGTCCTCGCAGCCGTCATAGCCTCCGCCGACGGCGACCACCGGCGTCGTCGTCGAGAAGCCTTTGATGAAGGCGACGTTGGGGGTAGACCAGGTTTGCCCGATCGCGTTGAAACCGGTACTACAATCGTTATCGTTGTCCAGGTTCGGGCAACCGAGGCGCCATTTCAACGCCGGGCTGGCGGGGTTGGAGACATCGAAAGCATAAACCATCCGGCCCCCTCGGCGCTGGGTCGGATAGATCCAGACATTGGTATTGGCGGCGTCCTGGTATACCCCGATGGAGCCGTCGAAAAAGTAGTCCTTGCGCTGCGGGTTGAGACTGGGGTCGATATTGGGGTAGTTGATGAGCGGCGAGTTATCCTTCAGTCGCTGCAGCCGCGAATAGAATTCCGGGGCGATGAACGACCAGCGTTCCTTGCCCAAGCTGCTGCTGGTGCTCGCATCGACGGCGCGCAAGGCGCCATCGTTGGCGCCGTAATACACCGTGACGCCGCCCGCGCCGTAGTTGATCGGCAAGGGTCGCGAATGCACCACGTCGCCATGGATGGACGGGCGCGTGACGCTGGAGCTTGCGCCGCCGCTGCCGGTGTCGTTATTGACATCCTTGCCGAGGCTGAAATTGACCAGATCGTTGCTGAGACCGCCGGCGCCCAGGGTGAAGTTGACCAACGAATTGCCGCTCAGGGTGTACATCGTGCGGTTGACCAGCCAGCTTGGCGTGGCGCTCGGGTCGTTGCCCTTGCGCAGCACTTCGGCCACCGCGCCCTTTTCAACCGTCGGCCCGTCCGGCAGATCGGAATATCTGGCGTTGGCCGCCACCGTCGCGCAATTGCTGGCAGGGTCCGGATTGACAACGATATTCGACCAGTAATTGCTCGAATCGGTGGTCCAGAAGCTGGTCGCGCAATCCGCCAGGAAGCCGGTCAGCGAATTGGTGGCCGCGTTGCCGTTCATATCGACCAGATCGAGATCGCCGTTGACCTTGCCGATCGCATACTGTTTGAGGTTGCCGAACCAGCGTGGCTTGGCGTCCGGGTCGGGGCGAAACATGCCGATGAAGACCTGGTTGGCGTTCTGCGTGCGGTTGGTGGCACTCACCGGCAGGCTGGCCGAGGCGAAGGTGGTGTTGACCGACTGGATTTCGGCGAGGATTTGCTTGAGCGCAGAAACAATGGCCGCCTCGTTGGTGGCGGAAAAATACTTGCCGCCGCCCATCCGCGCCATGCTCATGTACAAGGCGGTTGCATCGGCGTTTTGTTGCTTGTTGAAGACGTCGATGGTATAGGTCGTGATCGCCTGTTTGATTGTATCGCCTGCCTTCTTCGTCTGGGCCTGATGGAGAAAACGTGCCCATTCGTCGGCATTGGCCGCCGTGCTGGGCGTCGAGTAGGTGCCGGTCGGCGTGACCACGGTGCCGGTGGTATTGCCCGTCACCATGTAACGGGCGCCCGAGGAGCATTGGCCGAGGGTGGAAGCAGGCGTGCCGCTGCAGGAACAGCCGCCGTTGTAGGCCGAGCATTGGGCGGCGAATTCGCCGGTGCTGCAACTGGCGTAACACAGGCTGGTGTTGCCCACCGCCGTGGTTGTTGATGTCGCGCCGGAGGTGGTGATGGTGCTGCTGCTGGCCGTCACCGTCTGCACCACGTCGTATTTGTAGTTCGGCGTGGCGGTGGTGGTGGAAGGTGTTCCGGTCGCGGTCTGGGTCACCGTCACGTGCTTATCGTTCCCGCTGCATCCGGTCGCGTCGGTCGACATCGCTCCCGAATAGGTGCAGGTATAAGTGGTGGTGGTGGTGGCATTGCCGGAGGTGGTGACCGTAGTCGCCGGGCAGGTCAGGCCGGCATAATCGGTGGTGCTGTTCCACTTGGGATTTCCGCTGCTGATCCCGCCATAGCAGGAGGAGGTGAGAGCGGTGCCGGTGGTGACAATATTGGGGCTGATGACGGGCGAGGAAACCGTCGCGGCGCAGTTCTGGGTGGCCGTGGTGCTGGCGCTGCCGGCCGAGTAGGCGCAGCTATAGGTGGTGGTCGTGGTGGAATTGCCGGAAGTGGTGGTGGTGGATGAAGGGCAGGTCAAGCCGCCATGGTCGCCGGCGGTGTTGGCGGCGGCGGCGCTGGCGAAGCAGGCCGAGGTGCCGGTGTTGCTGCTGGTCGAGGTGGAGGTGGTGGTGCTGCTGCTGCCGCCGCTGTTGGTGACGCCCACCACCGAGTAGCGCTGCTGCCCCGAGGGGCAGGTGTCGAGCGAAGTGGTGGTGTTGGTGCTGCAACTGCAACTGTCGTAGCCCGCTCCCGCGGCGCATAGAGCGGCGTAATCGGTGGTGGCGCAAGCGGCCTGGCTGGCGTAACACTGGGAGGTATACCCCAGGTTGTAGGTTGTGGTGGCGGTGGCGGTAGTAAAGTTGGGAACCTGGATTTGCGGGCTGGCGCTGCCGCCCAGGGCGGCGAGCGCGGCCGAATTTGCGGCATCGTCGGCCGCCGGGCCGCTGGAATTCGGATTGCCGATGAAAATCACGAAATTCCTGCCGCAGGAGTTGGCATCCGAGAGCGGGGATTTGAACTTGGTGTAGTTGGTGTCGTAGCCGGCCGCGTCGGCTTTGCTGGCCACTACGCCATTGGGCGAATAGGAGTTGCCGCCGGAAAAATAATTGTATACGTCATACATCAGGTTGCCGTAGGGGGTGTTCGAATTGCGTTTTTCGTTCGGATCGTTGACGTTGTTGTAGATCGTGGTCAGTTGGATGTCGAAGGTGGCGACGGTGGCCGCGATCATCGGCTGGATGGCCTGGCGGATGAACCCGCCGTTGTCGTTGGCGTTGCCCCCGGTGACGAATTCCATCAGGCCGAGATCCACGTTGCTGCCGACGCTGGCGAGCACGGTCTTGATGGCGTTTGCTTCGGACTGGCCCTGTTGCAGGCCGCCCGGCCATTGCTGGCTTTGGCGCGCCCAATTGGAGGTGTTGTCGAGCACGATCAGGATTTTCGGGTTTTTAGCACTGCCGGCGCTGGAGCCAACGAAAATGTCGATATCCTCGGCAGCCGCCTGCAGCGGGGCAATGGCCGCCAATGTGCTCATCAGCGATGCAAATAATCGGTTTTTGGTCGAGCGTTTCATGAGGGTTCTCCTGTGAAGCTGAAACTGCTGAAACTATAACGATGGCAGGAACAAGCGGCTCAGCAGGGCACCAGACTGCAGACCTGGTCCGCAGGAACCTGGATGGAAATGCCCTGGTGAAGTTCGATGGTGGTATTGGTGACAGTGTCCCTGGCATCTACCCTGAGGTCGTACAGGGTTGCAGCGCAAAGCGAATTACCGGTGGCCGTGCCGACCTGGCCGAAGGTCTGGGCAGTTCCCAGAGTGCAGCCGACCTCCGCGGCATTATTCATGTTGATCGCGCTGTTTTTCTTGACATAGGCTTGTGTCAGGGTTGGCGTGATGGTGATCGCGACATCGGGAGTTCCGTCGCCGTTGACGTCGACGCTTGCCGTCGAAGGAGTCGAGATACTGGCAGTTGCGCTGATTGCCGTTTCCACGGCTTCTTCCGCGGCACGCTGGGTCTGGTTGCGAAACTGCATGTTGCCGACGATCTGCAGGTTGCTCTTGCCCAGATTGAAGCTGGAAACCGCCATGAGGGTCAGCAGCACCAGCATGATCAAGCCGATGACGAGTGTGGCCCCCCGTTGCCGCCGTAACGTAGCGCTCATGGCACCCTCCGCCCGGAGGGATTGTCGAGCCTGACGGTGGCGGTGTAGGCGTGTCGCTTGTAGTTATCGTTGTAGGGGCCGAAAATATTGTTGGATCCATCGACGGCGCGGCCCAGCGTATAGGTCTTGCTGTCGCTATAGCCCGGCGATGCCTTGGTGTTCCGTGCCAGGACATTGACCTTGACCGCATAGGTCTGTAACCAGTTGTCGATGCAGGCGGCGCCGGCGCAGGAATTGTAGAGATCGGGGTCGGCGGTGTAGTCGTCGATCAGGCCGTTATCGTCATTATCCACGCCATACTCGAACTGGATGGTTTCTATCCCTTCGACCAGGGGTACTATGGTGAAGCCAGAGGCGCCCAGATCGGCGCGCTTGAGGGTGGGGATGCCATCCGAGCCGACGTTGTTGTTGGCGACAAAATAGATATGCGTCAGAAAGCGGCGATAATCGGCTTGTGTCGTGCAATTTAAGGCGCGCTTGATCAGGCCGGTCGAGGTATTGCTGTCCAGGACAAAGTGCGCCTGGTAATCCGTGTTGGTTCCGCTATTCATGGCGAGTTCCGTGGCCTGATAGCAATTCGATGCCTGGAAATAGGGCGCCCCGCCGATAACCGCGTCGCAGTTCGCTTCGGTGACCGGACCCGCGATACAGGTGCTGGCGCGACGGATCACGATAATGTCGGAACCGGTGCGCACATCGCTCAGGCAGCTCGGGATGGCGGCGGCATTATCCACGCCTTGCACATGCAGGAAAAACGCATTCCTCAGGTTGGCGAGCGTGGCATCGCAGGGATCCGGCTTGCTCGCTATCGGCAAGGGCGGATTGCCGGGCTGGATGATCAATTCGTAGGGATCGAATGAGGCAAGAAAGCCGGCCATGCGCAGATCCTCAGTCAGCAATGTCGTGGCATAACGGCCGCTCTCGATCTGGCGGTTGCTTTGCTCAACCTCGTTGCGCACCTGGCTGTTTTTCACGAAGATGGTGGTGACTCCGGCCAGGATCAGCAGGCCGAGAGTGATCGCGATCATCAGTTCGACGATGGAGAAGCCGCCCTGCAAGGCGACAGGGTATTTTCTGTTTTCACGATTGGATGGAGAGCTCTTCATCTGCGATCTCTGCGGATTTATTGACAAGAGGGCAGACCTATCGACACGCGGGTCGAGATGGCGCGCCGGTAGCGTTCGTCGCCGTAGGAATTCTGACCACAGGTGGCGCTGGGGGTGCTGGTCATGTTCAAGCCTTGCCAGGCGACAGTCACCAAATAGATGCCCGGGGTGCATACCCCCGGCGTATTGTTTTCGGCTTGAATCAGTTGCACGCATCCGAGAGCGCCGATCATCCCGCCTATTTTCGTGCTGCCGCTGGTTTCGGCGGCGCCTTTCAGGGCATTGCTCCATTCGCACCGATCCCGCGCCATCCCTGCGGCCAGGGCCGAGCAGGAGGCGGGTTGGGTATCTCCTGTGCCGATAGCAGCGGCGGAAACGTAGCTGGCGGCGTCACTCCGGTTGGTATTGATTCGGTCGACCATGTCGTTCATCAGCACGACAGCCTGGGCGCGCTGATAGGACTCCATTTCGGCCAGGGTGATTTTCCCTTGCAGACCCGCCAGGCCGAGCAGGCCGAAAGCCAGAATGATGATGGTGATCAGCACCTCAAGCATGGTGGTCCCCTGCTGAGTCGCTCGGCGACGTCGACGATCAACTAACATGCCGCGGCCTTCACATAAGGGCGCCCGCTCAAATCGACAGTCACACAGCTTCTAGTGGAAGTGCCGGCGGCACGGATGTCGAAGCTTGGCGCCGAGACACCCTGTATGCGCCCCGAAGTCATATATGTCACGTTATCCGGCCCGGTGACCGTGAGACCGCTGGTTGCCGCACGGACTTCGATGTTGCTGCCGGCGTTATCCGGATCGGCAATCGTCCAGCCGTCTTGCCATGCCCCCGCGGTCGTCGGAGTTATGGTGACGTTTCTATTGCGTTTGACGGCCTCGCTGCGCGCCCGCATCAGGGAGACGTTAATGTCCGTGGCCATGGACTTGATTTTCTGGCCTTTCATTAAATCGCTGAAAGAAGGGGCGGCCAAAGCCGCCAGAATGCCGGTGATGGCGACTGCGACCAGGAGTTCCGCCAGGGAGAAACCCTGCTGGCCGGTGCACTCAAAATCGATATGTCTGCGAAAGACTTTCATCTTGACGACTACCATGCACCGTAAGCTGACCCTGTAGGCGTTTTTGCGCCTGCCTGGTTAATCGTTAGCGTGGGCTCATTATTCTGGTTCTGGTTTCCCTGCGGCGTCGCCGTTATGGTGAAGCCGGGCGGCGGACCCGCCGAAGTCGTGACGGTGATCACGTAATACGGCGAAACTTCATTTGGAACAAGCGGTGTCGTCACGAGAAGTGTCGCCAGATCGGGTGCATAGGATCGATTGTCTAAAAAATACTGCTGTTGCCGTTGGGCGACATTCATGAGGAAAGCTTGGGCGCCGGCCCGATTCCCTTTAAGCACGTATATCTGGTAAGACGGATAGGCAATCATCGTCAGAATGCCGACAATGGCCACGGCGATCATCAGTTCCATCAGGGTGAATCCGGCTTGTCTTTGGAATTTCATGTTTTTCTCCTCGATACATTTATACACTGGTCGGAGCATCCCGCTACCGGCGCGAGACGGACGGTCTGGAATGGCTGACGGGCGGTTCTGGCGACGCGCATAATCTAGCATAGCCATGCCCATGGTCGCGCTAGCCGGCGCCAGCTGCGTACGCCGTTATGCAAGGAGCCGGTCGCTTCAGATCGACGTCGTCAGTTGTATCAACCAGGCGGGTGCGGATTGCAACAGCCATGCCTCGAACAACTTGTCGGCGTCGGTCAGAATCAACAGGCCAAGGGCGAACATGATTGCGCCAAGCAATTGCTTGCCGAATTTTCCCGCGGCCAGAAGTTTCCCGCGAAACCTCGACATCGCCTGTCGCGATATCAGCCCTAGAGCGACCAGCGGTATCCCGGCGCCGATGCCAAACAACGCCATGACAAGCGTCACTTGCCCCAGGCTTTGTCCTTGACTGGCAAGAGTCACTGCCGCGCCCAGGGTAGGTCCGACGCAAGGACTCCAGACTATTCCGAGCAGCAAGCCCAATATGAACTGGCCCGGCAATCCATCCAGGCTTAGCCTGGACAATACGGATTGCCCGGCACCGGATAGTCCCGAGCTTGCCCCGGCGAACTTCTCTTGCAGGCGGGAGGACATGAGGATGGCGCCGAAGAGCAGCAGCAGAACCGCTGCTACCGAACGAAACAGCGCCGGGTCGAGTCCCAGTGCGCCCCCCAGGCTTGCCACGAATACCCCGACTATGGTGAAGGACAGGGTTAATCCGGTCGCCAGGGCATAGGGCCCGAAGCGATGGGCGGCGACAGCCGATCCGAGCAGGATGGGGAGCAGCGGCAGCACACAAGGGGACAATGTCGATAGACTCCCTGCCGCCAGAGAGAGCCCGTAGCTGCCAAGGCCAAATTCCATCATTGATCAGAGTGTTTTTTTCAGCAGTGCGGCAATACCATCTTTACTCGTGTCCCCGGTAGACCGGCCAACTTCATTGCCGTTCCTGAAGACGATCAGAGTGCTTTGGTATTGAGCCTTGAAAGCCTTGACGATGTTTTTTTGCTTGTCGAAATCGACGCGCAGCGCAGAAATCGACTGAAACTCGGGTGTCTTGAGTAACTCGGCAATGATCGGCTCCTGTGCCTTGCAAGTGGGGCACCAATCGGCGTGTATTTCCACCAAAATGGGTTTTTTCTGCTTTTGCAGCGTGTCGAAACTGGCCTGGTCGAAAGAGCGGTCAGCGGAAACGGCGGCGCCGGCAAAGAAGAGCGGCAAAAGCAAAATGTTACGGAGAAACTTCAGCATGGAAAAACCTCCTGGATAAGGCATGCATTGCCTTGGAATAATTTTGTCGAAAACCGTCCTATTTCCTTACGGATTCGGCAGAATTATTGCGAATGGGGCGCCTTATCAAGGGTTTTGGCGGTTTGAATCAGGATCGTCGTCAGTGCCGGCTATGTGCTTGACGGCCTTGCGGATGAAGCGTAACTGTTCGTTGAAGTTGCGGCAGCCCTTGCAAAGCAATAGATGGAATCCGAGCGAGAGGCGATTCGGCACCGAAAGATTCCCATCCATTTTTTGCGACATCAATTCGGTCGCGTCCTTGCAGGTCAGCATGCTTTTGCCTCATCTTCAAACCAACGTTGTTGCAGGCATAGCCTGAGGCTCATTCTGGCACGATGCAGAATCACCCAGCAATTGGACGGGGAAATCTTCAATTCCTTACAGATGTCCTCGGTCTCGAAGCCCATCATCTCCCGCATGGTGAACACGCGCGCGGTCGCTTCTGGCAACTGGGTCATGCAGTACTCCAAGATCAGCCAGAACTGCTGGTTGGCCAGCGTTTGTTGCGGATCAGCCCATTCGGGAGGACGCTCGCTGGGCTTCCAATGGTTGTTTTCCTGGAACAATGCATCAAACTCCGATTCGTTCCCGATCGCTTCGGGCAGTTCGACGCGGTCCTTGTTCCAGCGGTCGCGCATCGTATCGATGATCTTGTTCTTGAGAATGCCGAAAACCCAGGTTTTGGCCGATGATCGTTGCTCGAACCCGCCACTCGCGGCGAAGGCAGCCAACAGCGTATCCTGCACCACATCTTCGGCGAGTTGATGGTCGCGCAGTTGCAGAATGGCAAATCGCAGTAAATCCTTGCGCAACCGGTCGCTCGACAGGTCTTTCATCCATCCTGATGGTTCGGCTTCTTTCGAGGGTTCAATACTTGATTGGGTCATGGTTTTCTTATTTCAACAGCTTGTCGTACTCCAGGAAAAACCGGGGGTTGGCGCCGCAGGTACTCTAACCGCGTCGGCATTCCGTGCGGTTGGTTCAATGATGGCTCAAGATGGATTCCACGGCAACCTCCTGCGTAGCCTTATTATTTTTCGACAAAGGCGCGTTCGATCACATAATCCCCGGGTTCGCCAACGCGAGAAGATATCTTGAATCCCCGTCGATCCAGGAGCATTGCAGTGTCCTTCAACATGTCGGGGCTTCCGCAAATCATTGCTCGATCCATCTCTGGATCCAGTGGAAACAGGCCTATATCCGCAAAAATCTTGCCACTTTCGATATCAGGAAGTGACCATTCTCGAAGCGCAAGCCCTGGTTTCGAGTGGTTCGGAAGCTGAATAGCGCTTCGTTCCAGTGTCGTACGCTGGTTACAAATTCTGTATTGAAATTGCTCATTTTTATAAAAGTGCGGGAATGTCAGCGAGACTTTTTACGATGCGATCGGGAATTGCACCAAGAAAGTCCGCTGGTGCATCGCCGCGATTGATCCAGAAGGTGGAAAAACCAAACGCCTTGGCGCCGCAGGCATCCCAGCAGTTCGATGAAACGAAGCCGATGTTCTCCGGTTGAAGCCTGAAATTATCCACGACGAGTCGATAGACCCTGGGGTCAGGTTTATAGACACCCAGGGCATCAACGCTCAAGATGCTGGAAAAGACGTCCTTAAGACCGGTATGGCGAACAACGGCTCGGAGCATGGCGGGAGTGCCGTTTGAGAGGATGGCCAGTTTTAGATTGCCAAGGGATGCAAGGGTATCCGCCGTATCAGGAAAGGTCGAGAGGCGCTGGTATTCATCCATCAAGGTTGTGACGTGATACGTTTCGCACGGCAGCTTGTGGGCGGCACAGGCGTAGCGAAGGGCGTCCTGCGTGATGCGCTCAAAGTTCGCATAGCGCTGCATGAGGCTGCGTTGCCAGGTGTACTCAAGTTGCTTGGCGCGCCACAAATGGCTGATCGCCTGTCCGTGTCCGGGCCAAAGCTGCTCGCAACGGCGCATTACCGAATGAACGTCGAACAGGGTACCGTAAGCATCGAAGACAATAGCTTGCAGTGCTGCTCGGGGTGCTGAAGTCTGATGCTCCACTTGTTCTTCCGCAATGCCGATCATTGATGAGCTGAGTCAAACCAAGCCGAACTCGCCAGACCATCCTCTCTTGTCGTAATCAATCTTCAGCCATTTCGGCACGAATGCCTCAGGCTTG
>CAYHXK010000011.1:0-2467 GCA_964360125.1 uncultured Sterolibacterium sp. | reverse complement strand
TACCGGCTGTTCCAGCCAGGGACTTGCGAGGTATTGCATACAGTCTACACGGTATTTCTTTGTCGTCAGGCGGGACGCCCAGGTCAATTCATGCAAATCCAGATCAAGTGGCAACCGGGAGTGGGTGTCAATATTCAAGATATATGGGCTGTCAGTCCGCAAAAAGTTCCAAAGATCAGGCGACGCTGGTAAAATAATTCGTTTGGATTTGATTGTATCGATTGCATTGCCGGCGTAGCTCAGTTGGTAGAGCAGCGCATTCGTAATGCGAAGGTCGGGGGTTCGACTCCTCTCGCCGGCACCATGTTGCTTAAGAAGGGCAGTCCATGCAAGGTGCGACTGCCCTTTTTCTATCGCCTAGTCCCTGCCCATGTTTCCGGGGATGCTGGCCATTTTCGCCATTGGGAGTCAAGACAGACATGCAGATCAAGGACAGTGTTTTCATTGTAACCGGCGGCGCCTCCGGCCTTGGTGCGGGTACCGCGCGTTTGCTCGCCGCCAATGGCGCCAGGGTGCTGATTGCCGACCTCAACAAGCCATCAGGCGAGGCGCTGGCAGTCGAGTTGGGCGCCCAAGCGATCTTTGCCGAGACTGACGTGGTCAGCGAGACCAGTGCCAAGGCAACGGTCGATCTGGCAGTCAAAAGCTTCGGCGGACTCAACGGCCTGATCAACTGCGCCGGCATCGCCATCGGCGAAAAAGTGCTGGGGAAGGAGGGTCCGCATGCCTTGGCGTCTTTCGCGCGCGTCATCAATATCAATCTGCTCGGCACCTTCAACATGATTCGTCTAGCCGCCGAGGCGATGAGCCAGGGTGCTCCAAACGCCGCCGGCGAGCGCGGGGTGATCGTGAATACCGCCTCGGTGGCGGCGTTTGACGGCCAGATCGGCCAGGCCGCGTATGCCGCCTCGAAAGGCGGCATCGTCGGCATGACGCTGCCGATCGCCCGCGAGCTGGCGCGTTTTGGCATCCGCGTGATGACCATCGCTCCGGGCATCTTCGAAACCCCGATGTTGCTCGGCATGCCGCAGGATATACAGGATGCGCTGGGCAAGATGGTGCCGTTCCCCCCGCGTCTGGGCAGGCCTGCCGAGTATGCGGCGCTGGTCAGGCATATCGTCGAGAACGAAATGCTGAACGGTGAAGTGATCCGGCTCGACGGTGCGATCCGCATGCAACCCAAGTGAGGGATTTTTGCAGCGCCGTCGCCTTCGTGCGGTCATGGCTATCATCGAAGCAGGAGCGGAGATGGCATCGGAATGATTGCTGCTGACGACACCTGCTATCACTGTGGTTTGCCGCTACCGGCCGATGTCGAGATTCAGGTCGATATCGATGCCCAACCCCGCCGCATGTGTTGCACCGGTTGCCAGGCAGTGGCGCAGGCCATCGTCGCCAACGGCCTGGTGGATTATTACCGGCATCGCGACGCGCTGCCGGAAAGCCCGCGCGAGGCCATGCCGGCCGCCTTGCAGGATGCCGGACTGTTCGACCATCCCGAGGTGCAGAAGAATTTCGTGCAGGCGCTCGGAGAGCACCAGCGCGAGGCGGCGCTGATGCTCGAAGGCATTACCTGCGCCGCCTGTGTCTGGCTCAACGAGATGCATGTGGCGCGTCAGCCCGGGGTCATCGGCGTGGATATCAACTACGCGACCCGTCGCGCCCGCATACGCTGGGACGAGCGGCGCATCAAACTATCGCAAATTCTCGCCGCCATTGCCGCCATCGGCTATCGCGCCCACCCATACGATCCGGCGCGCTCCGAAGTTCTGGCGCGGCAGGAGCGCCGCGCGGCCTTGTGGCGCTTGTTCGTCGCCGGCTTCGGCATGATGCAGGTGATGATGTATGCCGTTCCGGTCTATCTGGCGCAGGATGGAGACATGGCTCCGGACATCGAGTTGCTGATGCGCTGGGCCAGCCTGATTCTCACCCTGCCGGTGATTCTGTATTCCGCCGCGCCGTTTTTCCGCAGTGCCTGGCGCGACCTCAAACTGGCGCGCGTCGGCATGGACGTGCCGGTGGCGCTGGGTGTCGGTAGCGCCTTCGTCGCCAGCGGCTGGGCAACGCTGACGGCGAGCGGTGCGGTGTATTTCGACTCGGTGACGATGTTCGTCTTTTTCCTGTTGACCGGGCGCTATTTCGAGATGATGGCGCGCCACAAGGCCGTGCGCGGCATCGAGACCTTGGGACGGGCATTGCCGGCTTTTGCATCGCGCTTGAATCAGTTTCCGGCGCTCGATGCCGAGCGTGTCGCGGTGGCTGATTTACTGGTCGGCGACCGGGTGCTGGTGCGACCGGGTGAGGTGATACCGGCGGACGGCGCCGTTATTCAGGGCGAAAGCGCCGCGGACGAGTCGCTGCTCACCGGGGAGCATGCGGCGGTGGTCAAGCGCCGCGGGGATGCGGTGATCGGAGGCAGCGTGAATGTCGCCAGCCCGCTGGTGTTGCAGGTCGAGAAGTTCGGCGC
>CAYHXK010000010.1:13480-18072 GCA_964360125.1 uncultured Sterolibacterium sp. | reverse complement strand
ATGCCGGGTGGTGTGGCAGGGGCGCAGTCTATCAGGACTGCCCCCTATGCCGATTGCCAGAATTTGACGTACTAATTGGAGCCAAACCGGGCAATTTGAAAACTTGGTTTGTTAAAATCGAAAAAGGCTTGTGGCCTGGCTCCTGCCACGCGCCTGTCGAAGAGATTACTGTTTCCTACATCCGTGCGATCATGGCATCGCCAAAAGCGGAGCAGGAGACTTCCTTGGCGCCTTCCATCAGGCGGGCGAAGTCGTAGGTGACGACTTTGTCCATGATGGCCGCTTCGGTCGAGGCAATGATGAGGTCGGCAGCCTCGATCCAACCCATGTGACGCAGCATCATCTCGGCCGACAGGATCAATGAGCCGGGGTTGACCTTGTCCTGTCCGGCATATTTAGGCGCCGTGCCGTGAGTTGCCTCGAACATCGCCACCTTGTCGGATAAGTTGGCGCCCGGTGCGATACCGATGCCGCCGACTTGTGCCGCCAACGCATCGGAGATGTAATCACCGTTGAGGTTGAGAGTGGCGATGACATCATACTCAGCCGGACGGAGAAGAATTTGCTGCAGGAAAGCATCGGCGATGGCGTCCTTGACAATGATGCCATTAGGCAGCTTGAGCCATGGACCGCCGTCAATCTCGACGCCGCCGAACTCGTTCTTGGCTAGCGCATAGGCCCAGTCACGGAAGCCACCCTCGGTGTACTTCATGATGTTGCCTTTATGCACAATCGTCACTGATTTTCGTTTGTTGGCGATGGCATACTGGACCGCCTGGCGCATCAGCCGTTCGGTGCCCTCGCGCGAAACAGGCTTGATACCGATACCGGAGGTTTTAGGGAAGCGGATTTTGGTGACGCCCATTTCTTCCTGCAGGAATTTGATGATCTTGCGGGCACCCTCAGACTCGGCTTGCCACTCAATGCCACAGTAGATGTCCTCGGTGTTCTCGCGGAAGATCACCATATTGGTCTTGGACGGATCCTTGAGCGGCGAGGGAACACCCTTAAAGTAGCGCACTGGCCGCAAGCAGACGTAGAGGTCAAGTTCCTGTCGCAGCGCTACGTTCAGGGAGCGAATCCCTCCGCCCACCGGCGTGGTCAGAGGCCCTTTGATCGAAATCACGTAATCCTTGACCGTTTCCAGTGTCTCAGCAGGCATCCAAACATCCGTACCATAGAGTTTCGTTGATTTTTCTCCGCAATAGACTTCCATCCAATGTATTCTTTTCTTGCCACCGTAAGCCTTGGCAACTGCAGCATCGACCACCTTCTTCATCACCGGCGTGATATCAACGCCAATACCGTCTCCCTCGATGAAAGGGATAATGGGGTTATCCGGAATTGGCTGGCCGGAAACGATTTTTTTACCTTCCTGGGGGATCTTAATCAGCGAAGTGCTCATGCTTGCTCCATCGTTAGAGGTTGGTGAATGTGGCCTGATACAGCATTTACCATCATGCCACTTGGTCTGCAGAGCGGGTTTGATACAAATCAGTCAATACAATATTTTATTACTCTAATGCAGCCAAAAAGCGCTTATCTCGTAGTTTGGCCATATGCGCTGCTGGTAGAATTATTTCGTAGCCATTGTGATGAGCAGGTCTAAGAAAATATGGATGTATCTGACGGTCAGGACATCGTTGCTCGGGAAATTGCGCTGGCGTTGATCGAAGGGTTCAACAAGCATTATCGTCTATTCCGTGAGTGCTCGGCCCAAGCCAAGTCGCGCTTCGAAGAAGCAGACTGGCATGCAGTCCAGCAGGCGGTTCGCGATCGTATCCAGTTCTACGATGACCGCGTAAAGGAAACGGTCGAACGTTTACACCGCGAGTTTAATGCTGAATCGCTCGACGATGCTGTATGGCAACAGGCCAAACTGCTCTATATCAGCCTGCTGATCAATCACAAGCAGCCGGAACTGGCGGAAACTTTTTTCAATTCGGTTTTCTGCCAGATTTTGCACCGTACGTATTTTCACAACGAATTTATCTTTGTTCGACCCGCAATTTCAACTGAATTCATAGATTCAGAGCCGCCGGCTTACCGTAGTTATTATCCCAACAAGATCGGCTTGCGGGACGCCATCCAACAGATTCTGCTCGACTTCCGTTGGCAGCGGCCGTTCGAGGATATTCAGCGCGACGTCGCTTGCATCCACATGGCGATTGAACGACATCTTGGCGGATGGCCTGAACCCGAATTCAACTTTCAGGTACAGATTCTGTATTCTGCCTTTTACCGCAACAAGGCAGCCTACATCGTCGGCAAGGCGATCAATGGCGGCGTCGAATATCCGTTTGCCGTACCGGTGTTGCATACGCCGTGCGGAAAGCTTTACGTGGATACCATACTGCTCGACGTCTGGCGTATCAGCATGCTGTTCTCATTGTCACGCGCCTACTTCATGACCGACATGGAAGTTCCTTCTGCATATGTACAGTTCCTCCGCGGCATCATGCCCGGCAAGCCGCGTTCCGAGCTGTATACCATGCTGGGTTTGGGCAAGCAGGGCAAGACCATGTTCTTTCGCGACCTGATCCATCACCTGCACCACTCGCAGGACAAGTTTGTTGTCGCACCCGGGATCCGCGGCTTGGTGATGTTGGTGTTTACTTTGCCCTCCTATCCCTATGTGTTCAAACTCATCATGGATGTTTTCGGGGTTTCAAAGGATGTAGATCACGAGACGGTGCGGCGTAAATACCAACTGGTCAAGCAGGTCGACCGCGTCGGTCGCATGGCGGATACGCTGGAGTTTTCCAATGCGGCGCTTCCCAAGGCGCGATTTTCACAGGATCTGCTGGTAGAGTTGTACAAGTCGGCGCCATCCTTGATAGAAGAGGATGGGGAAGACATCGTAATCAAGCATCTCTATATTGAGCGGCGAATGGAACCGCTCAATATCAATCTGGAAAAAGCCGAGAGAGAGAATCGTCAGGATCGCATTGAGCAAGTGGTGCGCGAATATGGCAACGCCATTCGTGAACTGGCCATTGCCAACATTTTCCCCGGCGACATGCTGTGGAAAAACTTTGGCGTCACCCGATACGGCCGCGTCGTGTTCTACGACTATGACGAAATCGAGTACATGACCGATTGCAAGTTCCGCAAAATACCGCCGGCGCCCTATCCGGAAATGGAACTGTCCGGGGAAGTCTGGTATTCGGTGTCTCGCACCGATGTCTTCCCTGAGGAGTTCTCCACTTTCCTGCTGACTTCGCCTAAAGTTCGTGCAGCCTTCCTGCGGCATCATGCCGATTTGCTCGATATTGGCTTCTGGCAGTCGACGCAGGAGGAAATTCGGCGTGGCGAGGTCAAGGACTTCTTTCCCTACGACGAATCCCTGCGTTTCCGTAATTTGTTTGCCGATAACTGCTCCAGTTGAATCACTATTTCATGAGAAGCACTTGAGCCGGATCATTTTGTTCAACAAGCCATATGGTGTGCTAACTCAGTTCTCCTCGAATGACGGCAGAGCGACGCTGAAGGACTACATTCCGCTGCCCGGCATCTATCCGGCTGGCAGGTTGGATAGGGACAGCGAAGGGCTGCTGGTGCTGACCGACGATGGTCGCCTGCAACAACACATTTCCGATCCATATTTTAAGCAACCCAAGGTTTACTGGGCACAGGTCGAGGGAATACCTGATGCTGCAGCACTCAAGGACCTCTCGGGGGGTCCCGATTTGGGCACTTTCAAGGCGCAACCCTGTCAGGTTCGCCTGATCCCTGAGCCTGAAGTGTTGTGGCCGCGATTTCCGCCGATACGCTATCGACGGGAAATTTCCACCAGTTGGCTAGAAATAGAGTTAAGAGAGGGAAAAAACCGCCAGATACGGCGAATGACCGCAAAGGTAGGTTTTCCGACCTTGCGCCTGATCCGCTGGGCAATAGGATCCTGGACGCTGGCTGGCTTGGTGCCAGGTGCTTGGATTGAAATCGACAGCAAATCTGAAATTTGTGTCAACCCATAGCTGCATCGTGCGTTATGAGCACAAACGCCAGCTTCTAGGCGGAAAGTTATTGTATAGCTTGCAAGGGACATGCAATAATACCGGGTGTTCTGGCGATTCTGATTGCAGATTACTGTTGCATTTGCTTCAATTTCGACTTTTTTGCCTTTTACGCCCCGATGTGACCTGGCCTAGGCAACAAAGTATCCAGAACCAAAAAGCCTAAAATGGCTAAGTAACTGATTAATCAACGACGGGTAATCTACCCCGAGTTTTTTGATAGCCGAATTGCTAGTCAACTCGGCGATAGTAAGTGAGTGCTTTGGTTAATAAAATGTTGCCTAATATTATATGCTTCACAATTCAACCCCATATTGAGGAAAATTCCATGAGCAAACTACTCTCCATCCTGATTGCCGCCCTGTTCGCCACCGTTTCAGTTTCCAGCTTTGCCGCCAAGCATATGGCCGCCGAAGCAAAGACCGAAGCCAAGGCCGACAAAGCCGAGAAGAAGGCCGAAGTAAAGGCCGACAAGGCCGAGAAGAAGGCCGAAGTAAAGGCCGACAAGGCTGAGAAGAAGGCCGAAGTAAAGGCCGACAAGGCCGAGAAAAAGGCCGAGAAAAAGGCCGAGAAAAA
>CAYHXK010000010.1:0-13380 GCA_964360125.1 uncultured Sterolibacterium sp. | reverse complement strand
AAGGCCGAGAAAAAGGCCGAGAAAAAGGCCGAGAAAAAAGAAGAAGCCAAGAAGTAATCTTGGACTTTTCTTGAAAAAGGCAGGGGTGACCCTGCCTTTTTCTTTGGCAGTCACAATGGAGTCTATTCTTGAGAAATTTGAATAATTTCGTAGGCTGCTTTGTCGCTTGCGCGTTGCTGCTTACAGCATCCGGTGGGCAGGCTCAGGAATTTCTGGAACTGAGCGCAGGAATCCACCGCATTCGAGCGGAAGTGGTTAATACTTCCGCAAAACGCGCCGAGGGCTTGATGTTTCGCAAGAGTCTGCAGACTAATTACGGCATGCTGTTTGTTTTCGACCAGATTGCGCAGCATTGCATGTGGATGCGAAATACCTTGATTCCACTTTCGGTAGCATTTATCGACGGACAGGGACGTATCATAAATATCGAGGAGATGCAGCCGCAGACCGAAAACAACCACTGTGCGCAAAAACCGGCGAAATTCGCCCTGGAGATGAATGCCGGTTGGTTCAAGAGCCGGGGGTTCGGCGTCGGTACCCCTCTTGCGGGGATCGACAAGGCCCCACCAGCACGCTAGGCCGGTATAGCCCCGTTTCGAAAAGCGGAAATTCTATCGACAGGCGTTTAGGGTATCTGACGATGAGCCTCAAATCCTCCCGGATCGTCCCAGGTGCCAGACCGGATTATTTGCCTGGATCAATAGTCGCTGGCGGCTGCTTCCAAATGCCGATACAAGTCATCAAGCACCATGCCGGGGTAGCGCGCCCAATAGTTGGCAAAGTCCCAGATGCCGTTGGCCATGTCACGACTGTATTCGACCCACTCGACCTCGGGATGCTGCTCCAGGAAAGCACGGACGGTAGCTGTTAGCTCCCCGCTATTTTGATCTGGGGCGCTGCTTTCAACCGCCTCCTCGTTGCGTCCCGTCATCAGGCTGTAAATCTCCTCCTGATGCTCCACGATGAGGCCAGCTTCGATAGTGTCCTCGCTGACGCCGAAGCAGGCGACCAGATGCTTGCAGCTTTCGTTGATGACGCCGCAGAACGGACATTCGGCCAGTTCGTTCCCGGCGTCTTCCGCGGATTCAATGTTTTTGTGACTCATCTCGATCGGCGATCATTGTTAGGAAACAGGGGAAACCAAGGGTTTGACGCATTGCCAAGCAAAAAGGGCGAGCCTTGATGGTCGCCCTCTTTCGCTTTTTTATTAAAATCCGTTGCAACGCTTTTTCAAGCGTGTTCCGTTCAAGCAAAGTTTTTCGCCGCAAAATCCCAGTTAGCCAAGTTATTCAGGAATGTTTCCACGAACTTGGGTCGGGCGTTGCGGTAGTCGATATAATAAGCATGCTCCCAGACGTCGATGCAAAGCAAAGGCTTATCGCCAGTAGTGAGCGGCGTTCCGGCAGCCCCCATATTGACGATGTCGACACTACTGTCCGACTTCTTAACCAGCCAAGTCCAACCAGATCCGAAGTTACCTACGGCTGAAGCCTGGAAGGCTTTTTTGAACTCGTCGAGCGAACCCCATTTTTTATTGATGGCATCCGCAAGGGCGCCTGTCGGGGAGCTGCCGCCGCTTGGCTTCATGGAGTTCCAGAAGAAGGTGTGATTCCAGACTTGTGCCGAATTATTGTAGATGCCGCCCGCAGGCGCCTTCTTGACGATAGCCTCAAGGTCGAGAGTTTCGTACTCTGTGCCCTTGATCAGATTGTTTAGGTTGGTGACATAGGCCTGATGGTGCTTGCCATAGTGATATTCGAAAGTTTCCTTGGAGATGTGCGGAGCTAACGCGTCCATCGCATAAGGGAGTGGGGGCAATGTGTGTTCCATGGTATTTCTCCTGTGAGCAGTTGATACAAGGCAAAAGCTGAAAACTTGACAATTTTAGTCGGAGAATACGATTCTGGCAACCATTCCTGCTTTGAGTGTAAGTGGCTCAGCCATGTTGTTCGATCCGTCCATGTGCCCAACCTTTGGCAAAACGCAATTCGGCAACTTCACCAGCGGCCAGTTGTTTGCTATCGCTTACCACGACGCCTTGGCTGTTTCGGACGATGCTGTAGCCGCGCTCCAGAGTTGCCTGGGGACTAAGCTGAGCGAGGGCTGCGGCAAGATTTCCTATGCGTTCTTGCGGCTTGGCTAGACGTCTCTTGCCGGCGGCGCTGAGCCGGTGGCCGGTGAAGGCCAAACGAGTTGCAATCGACTGGGTATACGGCCGTGCTTGGCTGAAACGCAAACGCCAGCGGTCCAGATCAACTGCATGGAGTCGCAAGTGTCTGGCGAGTGCGGCATGCAGACGAGTCGAAAGGTGGTCGATTAACTGCCGGTCACGTCTCATCTGGGTGCCAGGATGAAGCAAGCGGTGGGTGAGCAGATCAAGGCGCTGCATCCTTGATTCGAGCAAAGTGCGCATGTTGCGCTGCAATGCACTGCAGAGAATTGAGAGCTCATGCATCGCAGCAAACCAGCCGGCGCTGACGAGTTCCGCCGCTGCGGTGGGAGTGGCCGCACGCTGGTCGGCGACAAAATCAGCAATGGTTGTATCGGTCTCGTGGCCGATTCCGCTCACTACTGGCAGCAGACTGGCGGCAATCGCTTGTGCCACGGCAACCTCGTTGAATGCCCAGAGATCTTCAATGCTGCCGCCGCCGCGGGCGACGATCAGCACATCTACCTTGTCTATCGCGGCTCGCTTACCTGCCAGCAAGATTGCCGCGGCGATTTTGTCGGCGGCGCCCGGCCCTTGTACTGGCACTGGATAGAGGACTGCCGACAAATGAGGTGCGCGTCTTTGCAAGGTGCTGAATATGTCGCGCAGCGCCGCTGCCAGCGGCGAACTGATGATGCCGATGCGGTGCGGAAAGCGCGGCAAGGGTGACTTCTTCTCCGGTGCAAATAGACCTTCACGCTCCAACTGTTCGCGAAGCCTTGAGTAGGCCTCATAGAGCGCGCCAATGCCGGCAAGTCGCAGGCTCTCGATATTGAGTTGGAACTCGCCGCGGGCTTCATATAGCGTCACCAGCGCCAGCACCTCGACCTGCTGCCCGTTTTCCAGGCGCCAAGGGGTCAGCTGGGCTCGGTTACGGAACATGGCACAGCGAACCTGAGCGGCTTCATCCTTGAGCGAAAAATAGACATGCCCTGAAGTGGCGTAAGTGAGGTTGGAAATTTCGCCACTAACCCAAGACAAGGGGAAGTTCTGCTGCAGGAGTTCGCGTGCACGGCGGTTCAGCGCGGAAACCGTAAGGATATCAGGGGGCATGCGGAGTTGGAATTGGGGTTGACAATGGTTCAAAAAGGACGTCCCTGATTGTAGCGGAATCCACACCTGTATCGACGAGTATTCAGCAGCTTCACGCAAACCCGCATGGAGACGTGTGCTTGTATGTAACTCGTTGTTTTTTATGATGTGTAATAAAAGCTTAATTTTGTGGCGACCCAGAAAAAAGGCTTATTGCAGGCCGATTTACGGGATTCACTCCCTATCAATCCACAAGCTTATCCACAGATTTTGTGGATAAGCGAGGTGGCTTCAAGTTATGTCGTTGGTATTGTTCAAATGGGTTTGATTTGATTGAGACTCACGCTATGTTGAAGAGATTTCCGGTAACCTTGCAGCAAGAGTTACAGTTCCGCTGCCAGTCAATAAAACGAATGTCGCCAACGAGGAAAATGCCGTCCATCCACGATCACCGCAGGCTTTTTTGCGATGACTAACAATTTTTCAATCATGCGAAGAATCAACTCTCAGCATTATGTCTGACGCGCTGATCCCGCTGCATTCCCCGATTCTGCTCGGGATATTTCGTGAGGCGCTGGAAACCAGTCTGATCGAGCGTGGTGCAACGCAAGGCCTAGATCTACTCGGTCCGGCTGACGAGTTTTGGCGCAGCTTGCCCCTTACCGAACTGGCGCGTATGGCTGAAGCAGGCAATGCCCAGGCTCAGGCTGAACTAGCTTGGCGCTATGCCGTCGGCGAGAAGCCGGAAAAGTCCTTTGTCCAAGCAGTGCGCTGGGCTTCCTTGAGTGCCGAGCACCACTGCGCAGCCGGCGAGGCGGTGCTGGGATGGCTGCTTTATCACGGTTTTGGCTTGCCCAAGGATCACTTCGAGGCGGCACGCCTATTCGAGCGTGCCGCGACACGCGATGATCTTCGCGGCCTGACATGGTTCGGTCTGTGTCTGCTACGCGGCCACGGCATGACAAGAGACGTTGACCGGGCAGTGATTTTGCTTCGCAAGGCTGCGCAAAAAGGTGGCTTGAGTGCGCGCTTGGCTCAATATTGGCTCGGACGTACGCTCTACTTCGGCTTGCACGGTAAACGCGATTTTACCGAGGCAACTCGCTGGCTGCGGCAGTCCGCGAATCTGGGACATTATCGTGCGCGCGACTTGTTGGCACGCTGTTGTTTCTTCGGTCGCGGGGTTGCGGAAGACCGCGCCGAGGCGGCTCGATTGTGGCGGGCAGCAGCCGACGGCGGCAGCGCTGCTGCAATGTATTGTTTGGGGATGTGCCTGTATTCCGGCGAAGGTGTGACACAGGATTTAGCCGAAGCGGCAAACTGGTTTAGGGCTGCAGCCAGGAAGCGAATCACCGGAGCGATGTTCCTACTCGGCCAGTGCTATATCTTCGGCTATGGCGTGACTCAGGATCCGCAGACAGGTCTGGGCTGGTATCGCCGTGCCGCTGAACTCGGCAATCGCGAAGCCGAGTACGAGTATGGCGAATGGCATGCCTTCGGTCGCGGGGGCTTGCGGCAAGACATGGCGGAAGCAATCCGCTGGTATCGATCCGCGGCGCGTCAGGGTCACACCAAGGCGCAACTCAAACTGGGACATTGTTACCGTTACGGCGATGGTGTCTTGGAAAACAAGGTGTTGGCTGTCGCTTGGTACCGTCGAGCGGTAGATGGCAATGATGTGGCGGCTAGGGTATGGCTCGGAGAATGTTATGAACATGGCGAGGGCGTGGTCCTTGATCCTGCGCAGGCAATCGAGCACTACCGTGTTGCGGCCGACAATGGAGAGCCGCATGCACTTGCAGAATTGGGACGTTGTTACTTGCATGGCATTGGTGTTCGCGTCAATATACAGCGCGGCGAGCAACTGCTTCGTTCCGCGGCCGAGAGCGGTTGGCAATCGGCGCTGGGAGAGCTGGAACGCTATTGCTTTGCACTTGCCGAGCAACTATTGCACGGCGATGGAGTCGTTTCCGACAAACAGCAAGCCGTGATTTGTTACCGCAAGGCGGGCGAACTCGGTCACCGTCGCGCCGCCTTCATGCTGGGAGAATGTTATCGGCACGGCCTGGGCATACATCAAAACTACAGCCAGGCGCTGGTCTGGTTTCGCAAAGCTGCACGCTTGTTCGATGCCAAGCTGGCATTGGGCGACATGTATTACTACGGTCACGGCGTAGCCCGGAACTATCGCGAGGCGCTCCGCTGGTATGAACAGGCGGTCGAGCAGCATGAAGATGCCTATGCCATGTACAGCTACGGATATTGCCTGCTGTACGGTCAGGGTGCCGAGCGCAATGCCCAGAATGCACGGGAAGCCGGGCGCTGGCTGAGGAAATCCGCTGCGCTGGGGTTGGTCGATGCGCAATACGAACTCGGCTGCGCCTACTATCGCGGCGAAGGTGTTGCGCAGAGCATGCGTCTGGCGATGAAATGGCTGCGAAGTGCGGCGCGACTTGGCAACGAGGCGGCGCTGGCATTCATCGAACGCGTCGAACACGGCGATAAGCTCAATTGAGCTTCGATAATCAAGCTGCTTCGAGTTGCTCGAGGCGCAATCGCGCCGCTGCGATCTGCTCGTCGAGTTGGTCTGCCATTTCCTGCAGGAGATCGCGGCCCCGCTGACGGGCCAGATTTGCAGCGGCGTACAACTCATATAGCCGAGAGGCGATAAGTCGGTTGAGCTCCGCCTCAATTTCACTTAATCGCAGTTGCATCCTCGCTACTTGCTTCGCTAACCCGAGCGGTGCTGCTTCCCGCGATGTTTCCCGGCGTTTACCCGCCTGCCACTGGCCGAGTATCTCGTGCAAAACCATTTCGTCACCACAACGATAAGCGCGATTTGCCTCGCTCATCAGTTCGGTTCGCCAGGCTCGGTCGTTCTCATTTTCAGCGCGGTCGGGATGTATTTTTTGCGCCAATTGTCTGAATAATCGCTTTAGATCGGCAGATGGGGAAAAAGGCTTTTCGTATTCTCGGTCGAGTTCGGCGAAACGGCTGCGTTCGTGCCTGGAACGTTCTGCCTGGGCTTGAGCCTGTTCAGCCCGATGCTGCGCTGCAGCGTCAATGGAAATGTGTTCAGCATACTGACGGGCTATTTTGGCCTGCAGTGCATCGAGTTCAGCCATGCGTTCACCCACACTAGCGTGGTAAATGCGGGTGAATTCGGCGAGTTCGGCTTGCACGGTTGCGAACTCGAGCTCCATATCTCCAAGCTCCTGCACCAGCATTTCGAATTCGGCTTTGAGCTGGGTTTCCTCGCTGACCGGGATAATTCTGTCGGTGGCAGCCGCCGCGTCATGCAGCAGGAGAGCATGCCTGCCACGCGTCAGCAATTGCGGCAAAGCTCCAGACATGCGCTCCGGATGAAGCAGGAGCAACACGTCGCGCGGCGGGCCGTCCAGTTTTTCGGCATGCGAGCTGGTCAGGATGCAGACCGGGAACAATTCGCCGATCCGTGCCGGCCAAGTGTGATCTGCGCTGCTCCGCGCACTCCAGTCAAGTGCCGCTTGCCATAACTCTGAATGACTTGAGAGGACACCGCGCTGCGTTTCCCAAATGGCGGCACAAGCTGGATCGCCGCCACGTGAGAGACGACTCTTCAACAACGACAGTGTCGCACGCAGGGTTATGCCGGCAGCAAAGCCCGGGCTTGGCAACACCAGGCAAAGCGGACGCAAGGCCAGATCCAGTGCATTGGAAAGATCCGGCAGCCATTCGTCGTCGGAAACAACCAGCCACAAGGTCTGTCCTGCCTGGAGCGTAATGGAGACAAATTCAGCCAGTGCTCCAATGGTCAAACGCGCTTTGATCTGCGGCAGGGTGACTCGTGCAGGCGCGGTAGCGGCTTGCGTCAATTTTGCGCGCCAGTCGGCGGCAATAGCCTGGGCATCGTCGGGCTGGATTTGTTGCGGCAACATCGACATGATGGCGATTGTAGCGGAAGTCAGCAGCGAGGAAATATTGCCTACCAGTCGAAAAATTTCTGCACCCGCTGCTTGCTGGAAGGTCGAATGATTTCAGTTGCCAGGCGAGTTTGAAAAATTTATCCAATGGCCCTTCGGCATGCCTTGCCGAAAACCGCGCCGCAGGCTAAAGTGCGCGCTTGTTCCAATGCCGTAAGGAGTATTGCGTGTTCTCCATCATTCAAGCCGCAGGTTGGCCGATTTGGCCGTTGCTGTTGACTTCCATTATTGCCGTTGCGCTGATTATCGAACGCGCAACCGCGTTACGCCACGTCAAGATCGTGCCGCCCGGATTACTTGCCAGCGTGATAGGCGATTACCGCCAAAGCGGGGTGTCCGAGCAAACACTACAGCGCCTTGAAGATCACTCGCCGCTTGGCCGCGTTTTCTCTGCCGGCCTGCGTAATGTTAAGAGTTCGCGCGAAGTGATGAAGGAGGCCATCGAGGAAGCGGGTCGTAGCGCCGCTCACGAGCTCGAGCATTTTCTGACCAGTCTCGGCACCATAGCTTCGATAAGCCCGCTGATGGGTCTGTTCGGCACGGTGATCGGAATGATCGAGATTTTCGGATCACCTACCGCATCCGGCAACAATCCGCAAATACTCGCCCATGGCATCTCGGTAGCCCTTTACAACACCAGTTTCGGCCTGATCATTGCTATTCCCAGCATGATCTTCTACCGGCATTTCCGATCCAAGGTGGATGGACTGGTGATCGAGATGGAACAGCAGGCGGTAAAGCTGGTTGAGGTGTTGCATGGTGAACGCAAGTAATTCGCCATCGAGGGTACCGTCATGAACTTCCAGCGCGGCCGTTTGCACGAGGAACCGGAGATCAACCTGATCCCGATGATCGATGTATTGTTGGTGATACTGATATTTCTCATGATCACAACTACCTATTCAAAATATGCCGGCCTGGAAATCAATCTACCCACCGCCGACGCACAGCAAGCGCCGGAGCGATCGAACGAGATCAATGTGGTCGTCAACGATCAGGGCGATGTATTGGTCAACAGCAGTGCTATCGGTGCGCGTGATGTTGCGACAATCGCATTGGCCCTAAAACGCGTAGTTGGCAACAGCGCCAAGGAACCTGTAGTCATCATCAGTGCCGACGCCAAGGCGACGCACCAGAGCGTGATCGATGTGATGCAGGCGGCGCAACAGGCCGGTTTGTCGCATATTTCCTTTGCTACGCAGAATACCGGCCGCTAACCGACGCGGGACCCGCGATGCTTTGCGATTGCCTTTGTCCGAAGGGGCGCCAGCATGGAATTGATCGGCATCCTGCAAAAAGCTTGGCGAAAACGCGGCTTGTTGGCAATTTCCCTGCTGCCCCTGGCAGGAATCTTCTGGTCGCTGGTGGCGTTGCGTCGAGCGTTGTATCGCTCAGGCTTGCTGCATGCTGAAGGTTTACCGGTACCGGTGGTGATAGTCGGCAACATCACCGTTGGAGGAAGCGGTAAGACCCCGCTGACGCTTTGGCTTGCGCAGCAGTTTCAGCAGCAGGGACGGCGGCCAGGCATCGTCAGCCGCGGCCATGGCGGGATCAGCCAGTCCGGTCAGGTGCACGAAGTTCGCGAGGACAGCGATGCGCTGCAGGTCGGCGACGAGCCCTTGCTGCTCAAACGCCGGAGCGGATTACCGCTCTTCGTCGGGCGGGATCGCGTTGCTGCCGCCAATGCATTGCTGGCTGCGTATCCCGAGTGCGACCTGATCCTGAGCGACGACGGCCTGCAACATTATCGCTTGGGACGGAATGTGGAAATTGTCGTACTCGATCAACGCAGTCTGTTGAATGGCTGGCCGCTGCCATCCGGACCGCTGCGCGAACCGCTGATGCGCTTAAAGCACATCGACGCGTTGGTATTGAATGACACGGCCGATGCCCCTGTTGCAGTCATTCCGACGTTTCATATGCGCCTCATCGGCACCACCTTTTATTCAATACATGACCACACTCGAACCTGCGATGCGGCGGCGTTGGATAGCCTATGCCTTGCAGCTGTCGCCGGGTTAGGGACACCGCAGAGATTTTTCGAGCATCTCACCGGTCTTGGGCTGCATTTTTCTAGGCATGTGTTTCCCGATCATCATCGATATACCGCCGCCGATCTTTCCGCTATCACCAGCGATGCATTGCTGATGACGGAGAAGGATGCGGTAAAATGCGCCGGTCTCACCCATCGTCCTGTTTGGGTGCTGCCGGTGTCGGCGCAGATCGATCCCGCACAGTCGGGCATGGATCTCGCTGCTCATGTTGAACGCTGTATCCTGGAGAAGCCGCATGGACGCTCGTCTGCTTGAAATCCTCGTCTGCCCGATCTGCAAGGGCCCTCTCGATTACCGCAAGCCGCAATCCGAGTTGGTCTGCAAGCCATGCCGGTTGGCTTATCCGATCAAGGACGATATTCCGGTGATGCTGGAGGATGAAGCGCGCAGTCTGGCCGCAGACGAGAGTTGAGACGAGCGTGAAGTTGCGCATCGTTATTCCTGCGCGCCATGCATCGACGCGACTGCCAGGCAAAGCTTTGGCGGATATTGCCGGAAAACCCATGATAGTGCGCGTTGCCGAGGCGGCCCGGCGCTGCCAAAACGACGGTATCTGGGTCGCGACTGACCATGAAACAATCCGCAGCACAGTTGAGACGCATGGTTTTCAGGCTGTGATGACACGCGCCGATCATCCCAGCGGTACCGATCGGGTTGCCGAGGTAGCGATTCGGCTCGGCTGGGATGACGACGATATTGTGGTAAATCTTCAGGGTGACGAACCCCTGATCGATCCGGCGCTTATTGAGAGGGTGGCTGCCGCCTTGAGAGATGATGCTGGTGCGGCGATCGCCACCGCGAGTCACCCAATCGCCCAGGCCGATGAATTCTTCAGCCCGAATGTAGTGAAGGTCGTCTGCGATGGTAGCGGTCGCGCCTTGTATTTTTCTCGTGCGCCGATTCCCTGGGATCGGGATGCTTTTGCGACTGACAAGAACACCCTGCCGGCCAATTTTCCGGCGCAACGCCATATCGGCTTGTATGCTTACCGGGTCGACTTCCTGCGCCAACTCGGGCTGCTTGCTCCAGCGCCACTGGAATCTTGCGAAGCCCTGGAGCAGTTGCGTGCGCTATGGCATGGCTACGCCATACGCGTGGTGAGTTGTACCCATGCTCCTGCGGCGGGTGTGGATACCCCGGCAGACCTGGAACGGGTGCGTCGCGAGTTCGGCCAACAGGGCAATTGAAGCGGCCATATTTCTTTTTGTTATGCGTGAATAAATATGCATGTGAGACATGCCTAATTCCTCAGGCGTAATATGGGTTTCTTTTAACAGTTATTGGAGCTGCCATGCGTCTGATTCTTCTTGGTCCCCCCGGTGCGGGGAAAGGTACTCAAGCCGCTTTTATTACCGAGCGGTATGCGATTCCGCAGATTTCCACCGGAGACATGCTGCGTGCCGCGGTTCGCGCCGGAACTCCATTTGGCCTGGAAGCCAAAAAAGTCATGGATGCGGGCGGGCTGGTTTCCGACGACATCATCCTCGGCCTGATTGCCGAGCGGCTGCAGCAGCCGGACTGCGCCAAGGGTTTCCTGTTCGACGGTTTCCCGCGCACCATTCCTCAAGCCGAAGCGCTGCGCGAGCGGGGCGTCGAATTGGATTACGTGCTG
Source organism: uncultured Sterolibacterium sp. (assembly GCA_964360125.1). Classification (GTDB taxonomy): domain Bacteria; phylum Pseudomonadota; class Gammaproteobacteria; order Burkholderiales; family Rhodocyclaceae; genus JACRAR01. Next base: position 2,511 of record CAYHXK010000010.1, on the reverse strand, counting down.
GAGATCGACGTCGCCGATTCGGAAATCATCGCGCGCATGAGCGGCCGGCGCGTGCACCAGGCTTCGGGCCGAACCTATCACATCAAGTTCAATCCGCCCAAAGTAGCGGGGAAGGATGATGCCACCGGCGAGGATCTGATCCAGCGCGACGACGACAAGGAAGAGACGGTCATGAAGCGTCTGTCGGTGTATCACAGCCAGACCAAGCCACTCGTGGATTTCTATTCGAAGTGGGCCACCAGCGGCGACAAGCGCGCGCCAAAGTACCGCAAGGTTAGTGGCGTAGGATCTCTCGACAGCATCCGCGAGGCACTGTTCGCCGCCCTGAAATAATGTCGCCATCGAGCGACAACATCCTCAAACAGTATGGAGTGAGACTGTAATGGCAACCAAGCCAAGCAAACCTGCCAAGGCCAAGAATGCCTTTTACGCCCAGTCGGGCGGAGTGACCGCCGTCATCAACGCCAGCGCCTGCGGCTTGATCGAAACCGCGCGCCAGCACAAAAACAAGATCGGCAAGGTGTATGCCGGGCGCAACGGTATCATCGGGGCGCTGACCGAAGACCTGATCGACACCAGCAAGGAGAGCGCCAAGAACATTGCGGCATTGCGGCATACGCCTTCCGGCGCATTCGGTTCCTGCCGCTTCAAGATGAAAAGCCTGGAAGAAAACAAACTGCAGTATGAACGCCTGATCGAGGTGTTCAAGGCCCACGACATCGCTTACTTCTTTTACAACGGCGGGGGTGATTCCGCCGACACCTGCCTTAAGGTTTCCCAGCTTTCTGAAAAAATGGGCTACCCGATCCAGGCGATTCACGTACCTAAAACCGTAGACAATGACCTGCCGATCACCGACAACTGCCCGGGTTTTGGCTCGGTGGCCAAGTACATTGCGGTTTCCACGCTGGAGGCAACCTTTGATGTAGCCTCCATGGCCAAGACTTCAACCAAGGTGTTCGTGCTCGAAGTGATGGGACGTCATGCCGGATGGATCGCTGCGGCAGGCGCGCTAGCCTCCACCAAGGATGCCGAGCAGCCGATCGTCGTGCTGTTCCCCGAAGTTCCCTTCGACCAAAAGAAGTTCCTGGCGAAAGTTGACGGACTGGTCAAGCGGTTCGGCTACTGCACCGTGGTTGTATCTGAAGGTGTAATGGGCGCCGACGGCAAGTTTCTCGCCGATCAGGGACTCAAGGACGCATTCGGACATGCCCAGCTTGGCGGCGTGGCGCCGGTGGTGGCGAACATCATCCGTCAGGGTCTGGGCCTCAAGTATCACTGGGGCGTGGCCGACTACCTGCAGCGCGCGGCGCGCCACATCGCCTCCAAGAACGACGTGGAGCAAGCCTATGCCATGGGCAAGGCCGCAGTGGATTTTGCCCTGCAAGGGAAAAATTCCGTGATGCCGACCATCGACCGCCTCCCCGGCAAGACTTACAAGTGGAAGGTCGGCATGGCGCAGTTGGCGAAAGTCGCCAATGTAGAAAAGATGATGCCGAAAAATTTCATTACCACGGATGGGTTCGGCATTACCGAAAAGTGCCGCGAGTACTTGGCGCCGCTGATCAAGGGGGAAGACTATCCACCTTATAAGGATGGATTGCCTCAGTATGTCCGACTCAAGAATATTGCAGTGCCGAAAAAACTGTCCGACTTCAAGATCTAATCAATTTTCCGGCAACCTTGGCTATTCCTTTTTTGCCGTTGGGTTGCAAGGAATGTGAGTCTTTTGCCGCAAATTAGGGAAACAGATTTTAGACGTTCTTGTTAGGCGTTTTTGTCCAGGCTAGGATCGGCTGGTTTAACTTGGGGAGATAAATCATGTCAGGTGGTCTTTTATTTGCATTGGGTTGTGCGGTGGCAGCGCTCCTATATGGGGCTGTTTCAATCAAATGGATTCTGGGTTTGCCGACCGGCAACGACCGAATGCGGGAAATTGCCGCCGCGATCCAGCAGGGTGCGCAGGCTTATCTAAACCGGCAGTACACCACCATTGGTATCGTCGGCGCGGTTCTGCTGGTGGCCATTTTTGCGGCCTTGGGCTGGCAAACCGCCGTTGGTTTCGCTATCGGTGCCTTCTTGTCCGGTTTGACCGGCTTTATCGGCATGAACGTGTCGGTGCGCGCCAACGTGCGCACCGCCGAAGCCGCCAAGGACGGCCTGAATGCGGCACTCAACGTGGCCTTCAAGGGCGGCGCGATCACCGGCTTGCTGGTGGTGGGTCTGGGTATGCTGGGCGTGGCGGGTTACTACGCTTTTCTCACCCTTAGCATGGGCGCCACGACCTCGCAGGCAACCCATGCCTTGGTGGGTCTGGCCTTCGGCAGTTCGCTGATTTCCATCTTCGCCCGTCTGGGCGGCGGCATCTTTACCAAGGGCGCCGACGTCGGCGCAGACCTGGTGGGTAAAGTCGAAGCAGGCATTCCAGAGGATGACCCGCGCAACCCGGCGGTGATTGCCGACAACGTCGGCGACAACGTTGGCGACTGCGCCGGCATGGCCGCCGACCTG
>CAYHXK010000009.1:0-19782 GCA_964360125.1 uncultured Sterolibacterium sp. | reverse complement strand
CACACGTTTGACGGGCACCAGAATCTTCAAGTCGGCAGTCCTCACAGGTGAAAAAGTAATCGCGAATTATGCACCCAAATGCGCCTGCCGGATAGCACAGCGCTCGCCCGTTTACTCCTGAACAGATAGTGTCGACGGCCGCCGGCGCGCCGTCCATCTGCTGCAACTGCCGCGGAGTAAGCCTGAAAACGGCATGCGGATACTTGGCAGACGCCGCCTTCGCCCATCTCCGCAGAATGATGCTTGCCATGACGGGGGATAAGGCGATTAATCCAACATGCATACGATAATTCGCTACGCTAGGATGCGGCCGCGGACCCGTTGACCCCTTAAACCGGCGTGCGTAGCATAAGCCTCGGTTCGCGGAACCGAGAAGTGACGATTCGGAACATTGGAGTAGATATTATGCAAAAGCAACTTACGGCATTTATCGAACGAGAAGGAGACGGGTATGTGTCGCTCTGTCCGGAACTCGACATCGCCAGCCAGGGCGACACCATCGAAGAAGCTCGCGAAAATCTTCGGGAAGCGTTAGAGCTTTTCTTCGAGACTGCCTCTCCAGAGGAGATTCAAGCGCGCGTGCATGAGGAAGTGTACGAGACCCGAGTGGAGGTTGCCGTTGGGTAAGCTTCCCACTTGCAAACCGGTTTCGGCTTGAGGCGTCGCAGACATGAGGATATTGACCTTTCCACCTGTCCGAACGCGTCTATCCACTACAATCCGGACATGTATATCGTCGCCATCGGCTGGATCTACGTCACGCTGCTGATGGCGTTGACCGAACCGAACATCACCGCCGGAATCCTGACTTTCGGGTTTTACGGCCTGGCGCCGCTGGCGCTGCTGCTCTGGCTGTTCGGCACGCCGCAGCGCAGGCGCGACCGACGCGCCGCATCAGCCCGCGAAGCGGTCGACCAGGTGGTGGGAGAGCCAGATCGTCGCGACCCCGGCACAGATCAGTAGCACCTGTTGCAGCGTTGCCTTCAACTCGGTGCGCTTGTGCAAACCAGGGATCAGATCGGCCACCGCGACATAAATCATGCTCGCCGCCCCCAACGCCAGAAACACCGGCACCGCGCCTTGCGCCGATGACAGGGCGAAGTAAGCCAGCAGACCGCCGACCAGCGTGGCAAAACTCGACAACAGGTTGTAGAACAGCGCCTTGACGCGCGTGTAGCCGGAATGCAGCAGGATCACGAAGTCGCCGACTTCCTGGGGAATCTCGTGGGCGATCATCGCCAGCGCCGTGACGATGCCCAACTGGATGCTTTCCATGAAGGCGGCGGCGATCAGCACGCCATCGACAAAATTGTGGAAGGTGTCGCCGATCAGGATCAGCAGGCCGCTACGGCCGCCATCAAAGGAACCTTGGGAACCGAGCACGGCATGGGCATGCGGTTCGTGGCCTTCGCAGGCTTCCATGTGGCAGTGACGCCACAACACCAGTTTTTCCAGTACAAAGAACGCCAGGATGCCGGCCAGCACGATCGCGGATGTCGCTGTTGCGTCGCCACTGGCGATGATGGCATGGGGCAGTACTTCGAGAAATGCCGCGCCCAGCAATGCGCCGATGGCAAAACTGACCAGTGGCGACACCCAGGCGGCGCCCGCCGTCAGCGCAAACAGCGCCGCCGCCAGCACCGACAGGGCGCCACCGGCGAAGGACATGACGATGATCCAGGCAAGAACCGACATGATGGCGTACTAGAAATAAGAAATTATACGGCAAGCCTCGGTCAGCCTCGTCACTCGAGCCAGACAAGCGTAGCCATGCGGCCGGTAACGCCATCGCGGCGATAGGAATAAAAGCGCCGGGCATCGCTGTAAGTACACCATTTCCCGCCGGAAACCCGCTTCACCTCGAGTGCGGCGAGCCGTTGCCGCGCCAGCAGGTACAGGTCGCACAGCCATTTGCCTGGCCCATGCGCCACGAATGCCCCCGCTGCCCGAGGATCGTGCCGGCAGAAGACATTGCGAACCTCGTCGCCGACTTCGAAAGCCGTCGGCCCGATCGCCGGTCCCAACCATGCCAGCAAACGCGCCGGTTCGATCCGCATCGCGGCCACGGTCGACTCGATTACGCCGGCAGCCAGCCCGCGCCAGCCGGCATGCGCGGCAGCCACCACGCTACCCTGCGCGTCGCACAGCAGCAGCGGCAGGCAATCGGCGCTGAGCACGGCGCACACCTGACCGGGCATGCGGGCAATGCAGGCGTCGGCCTCTGGCGCGACGCCTTGCCGATCACTTTCCGCGACCAGCACCCGGGTCCCGTGCACCTGATTCAACCAGAGCGGATCGGCGGGCAATCCGGGCGCCTCGCAGCGCAAGCGCTGCCGGTTGGCGGTCACCGCCTGGAGATTGTCGCCGACGTGGGTGGCGAGATTGAAATTGCCATATGGCTCGTCTGGTCCGCCGGACCCGAGGCTGCTCTCCCCGCTCTGGCCGATCCGCGTCGTCGCCAACGCACGTACCGAGGCTGGCGCGGGCCAGTCCGGAATAATCCAGTCGGCGTTCATGCCGCCGCCCTCAACGCCGCCAACAAGCCGGCGAAATCTTCCGGCAGCGGCGCTTGCCACGCCAGTTCCTGGCGCGTGCGCGGATGCAGCAGTCCCAGTCGCCAGGCATGCAAGGCCTGCCGCGGCAGGGTGGTGAGCAGCGGGGACAAATGGCCCAGGGAAGCGCCACGCTTGCCATACACCGGGTCGCCGACCAGCGGATGCCTGATCGAGGCCATATGCACCCGAATCTGATGCGTGCGGCCGGTTTCCAGACGACATTCGAGCAGGCTAGCCTCGGCAAAGCGTTCGCGCACCGTGTAATGAGTGCGCGCCTCCTTGCCCCGCGCAGCCCCCGTCACCACCGCCATTTTGACGCGTTGCGTCGGGTGCCGGCCGATCGGCGCATCCACCGTCCCTTCCCCGGCCAAGCTGCCATGCACCAGCGCCAGATATTGACGCTGCACCGTGCGCGCCTGCAACTGACGGACCAGATCGGTCTGCGCTTCCAGCGTCTTGGCGACGACCAGCAGACCGCTGGTTTCCTTGTCGAGGCGATGCACGATGCCGGCGCGTGGAACTGCCGCCAACTGCGGCGCATGATGCAGCAAGGCGTTCAACAGCGTGCCCTGCCAGTTGCCGCTGCCGGGATGAACCACCAGCCCGGCCGGCTTGTCGATCACCAGGATGTCGGCGTCCTCATAAATGATGGACAAGCCGATATCCTCGGCCGCAGCCGCGGAAGTGCGCGGGTCGGGCGCCGACGAGACCTCGACCTCGACCTTCTCGCCCCCCCAGACCTTGCGCTTGGCATCGGCGCTGACCACCCCTTCGACGCGGATGCGTCCTTCGCGCAACCAGGCCTGCAAGCGGCTGCGCGAATGCCGCGGCAGCACGCGCGCCAAGGCCTGATCGAGACGCAAGCCGGCGCACTCCGCCGGAACGACGAAGCTCTCCGACAGCGCCGGGCGCTCGGGAGAGCTTGCGCTATAATCGTCCGGAATCGATTTGGGGATTTCCATCATGCGTAGTGTAGCGGCTGCAGCAATATTTTTCGCGCTTCTCTCCTTCCTGATCGGCGGCTGCGGCCTGCTGCCCGACCAGGTCGACGAAACCGCCAAATGGTCGGCGGAAAAACTCTATGCCGAAGCCAAGGAAGCGATGAATGACGGTGCTTATGACAAAGCCATCAAGAATTTCGAAAAACTGGAAGCCCGCTACCCCTATGGCCGCTATGCCCAGCAGGCGCAGATCGAAGTCGCCTATGCTTATTTCAAGCAACAGGAGCCGGCATCCGCCACCGCCGCCTGCGACCGCTTCATCCGCCTGCACCCGAATCACCCCAACGTCGATTACGCCTATTACCTGAAGGGACTGGTGAATTTCGGCGAGGATCTCGGCATCCTCGGCGTGATCGGCATGCAGGATCTGACCGAACGCGATCCCAAGGCGGCCAGGGAGTCCTTCGACGCCTTCAAGGAACTGGTCACCAAGTTTCCCGAAAGCAGGTACGCCGCCGATGCCACGGCGCGCATGAATTATCTGGTCAACGCGCTCGCCTCGCACCAGGTGCATGTGGCGCGCTATTACCTCAAGCGTGGCGCCTATGTCGCAGCCGTCAATCGCGCCCAAACCTCATTGAAGACTTATCCCGGCGCACCGGCCAACGAACAGGCGCTGTTTGTCATGATCAAGGCCTACGACGCCCTGGGCATGCGCGATCTGCGCGACGACACAGAGCGAGTCATGCGCAAGAATTTTCCCAACAGCGAGTTATTCACCCATGGCCTGGACCGGCCTGAGCCCTGGTGGCGGCTCTGGTAATTGACCTCCATCCGCTCCGGGCAAGTTTTAACAACACTGCATGTCACCCGATACTCATAGCCCGGCTCTTACGCTTGCCATAATCGGCGCCGGCGCAATGGGACGCGGCATCGCCCAGGTCGCCGCCCAAGCCGGCATCACCGTCTTGCTGTATGACGTGCAACCCGGCGCGGCAAACCAGGCCCGCGAGAGCATCCTCGCCCTACTCGCCAAGCTTGCCGACAAGGGCAAGATTTCCCGGCAAGTCCTTGTCGATGCCGGCAATCGGCTCACCCTGACGTTCCATCTGGAACAACTAGCCGCAGCCCAGATCGTGGTCGAAGCCATCGTCGAGAACCTGGAAAGCAAGCAACAATTATTCAGGCAGTTGGAAGCAATCGTCGCCCCGGCGTGCATCCTCGCGACGAACACCTCCTCGCTTTCGGTCACCGCCATTGCCTCTGCCTGCAAACACCCTGAGCGCGTCGGCGGGTTCCACTGCTTCAACCCGGTGCCGCTGATGAAGATCGTCGAAGTCATTGACGGTCTGCTGACTGCGCCCTGGGTAGGCGAAGCGTTGCTGGCGTTGGGACAGCGGATCGGGCACACGGCGGTGCGCGCCCAGGACACGCCGGGCTTCATCGTCAATCACGCCGGCCGGGGCTTCGTGACCGAGGCGTTGCGCTGCCTGAGCGAAGGGATCGCCGAATTCCACGAAATCGACCGCATCATGCGCGACGCCGCCGGTTTCCGCATGGGGCCGTTCGAACTGCTCGACCTGATTGGCCTGGATGTCTCGCAACCGGTCATGGAGTCGATTTACCACCAATATTATCAGGAGCCGCGTTACCGGCCCTCGCCCCTGGCGGCGCAACGGCTGGCCGGCGGCATCCTCGGGCGCAAGTCGGGACGCGGCTTCTACACCTATAGCGAGCAGCAGGCGCTGCCGATCGCCGCGCCGCCCGCACCAAGGGCGCGCCCCAAGCATGTCTGGGTGAGCCAGGCGCAGCCCGCCTGGGGCAATAACGTGCGCGCACTGGTGCAACAACTCGGCGGCGCCATTGACGCCGGCCAACGTCCGGCCGCCGATGCGCTGTGCATCGTCACCCCGCTCGGCTCCGACGCCACCACCCTGTGCCTGTCCCAAGGCCTGGAGGCATCGCGCACCATCGCCATCGACTGCCTGTTCGGGGTAGGCAAAGGCCAATGCGGACGTCGCACCTTGATGACCACTCCGCTCACTTCGCCCGAAATGCGCGCCGCCGCCCACGGACTGTTTGCCGCCGACGGCGTGCCGGTCTCGGTGATTCGCGACAGCGCGGGACTGATCGCCCAGCGCATCGTCGCCATGATCGTCAATATCGGCTGCGATATCGCCCAGCAGAGGATTGCCGCCCCGAGCGACATCGACCGCGCGGTCTCGCTCGGTCTGGGCTATCCAATGGGACCGCTGAGCCTGGGAGACGCCATCGGCGCGCCAAATATCCTCGCCATACTCGAAGCCATGCAGAGTTTCTATGGCGACCCGCGTTACCGGCCCAGCCCCTGGCTGAAGCGCCGGGCTTTGCTCGAAGTCTCGCTGTCAGCCGAAGAGTGACTTGCCATGAAATCCAAGTTCCTGCGTGGGCTGCTGTATACACTGGCACTCGCCGTGCTGGCGGCGATGGTGGCTTTCCAATATTTGAGAAGCTCGCTGCCGCAACTCTCCGGGGCGCATATTTTGACCGGCGCCGCTGCGTCGAAACTCGCCGCGCCGGTCGAGGTGGTGCGCGATCGTCAGGGCATCCCGCATATCTATGCCGAGTCTCTGCTCGATGCCAATTTTGCCCTGGGCTACACGCACGCCCAGGATCGTTTGTGGCAAATGGAAATGAACCGGCATATCAGTGCCGGGCGGTTGGCCGAACTGTTTGGACCTTCTTCGCTGGATTCCGACCGCTTCCTGCGCACCCTCGGCATCCGCCGCATCTCCGCAGCCACGCTGGGTAATCTCGATGGCGAAACGCGTAGCCTGTTCGAAGCCTATGCGGCAGGCGTGAACGCCTTTCTAGCCGGCAACGACAAGCCGCTGCCGCCCGAATTCATCCTGCTGGGTCATCGCCCGGAACCCTGGTCGCCAATCGATTCGCTGGCCTGGCTGAAGATGATGGCCTGGGATCTCAACGGCAGTTGGCGCGATGAACTGTTGCACATGCAATTGGCGCAGCGGCTCACCACGCAACAGATCCAGGAATTCCTGCCGCCCTACCCGGGCGATGCGCCGGTGCCTTTGCCCGATCTTGGCGCACTCTATGGCAGCCTCGCCGATGCCGCCACCAAAATTGCCGCCGCCGCGCCGGAACAACCGCCTGAAGGCATCGGTTCCAACAACTGGGTGGTTAACGGCAGCCACAGCCGCAGCGGCAAGCCGCTGCTCGCCAACGACCCGCATCTCGGCCTGACCGCGCCGGCGGTATGGTACTTCGCCCATCTCGACACGCCTGAAGAGCGCATCATCGGCGCCACGCTGCCGGGCGTGCCGATGGTGATGCTGGGTCGCAACGAGCGCATCGCCTGGGGCTTCACCAATACCGGGCCGGATGCCCAGGATCTTTACATAGAACGTCTCGATCCTGTCGACGCGGCATTCTACGACACGCCGGATGGCAAGCAGCGCTTCATCACGCGCAATGAAACCATCAAGGTCAAGGGGCAAGCCGATGTGACGCTGGCAGTGCGGATTTCCCGGCATGGTCCGATCATCTCCGACGCGTTTGCCGCCGCCGCCAAAGCCATGCCCAAGGGCTATGCGCTGGCTTTCGCATGGACCGCGCTGCGCGACGACGACCTGACCGCCCAGGCCCTCAACCGGGTCGGCCGCGCCCGAGACTGGGATGGCTTCCTCGCCGCCACCCGCGATTCCCATTCGCCGCAACAGAACATCGTGTATGCCGACGTAGACGGCAATATCGGCTTCATCGCCCCCGGTCGCGTGCCGCTGCGCCGCGCCGACAACGATCTCAAGGGAGTGGCGCCCGCGCCCGGCTGGCAGGCGAAATACGACTGGCAGGGATTCATCCCCTTCGACGAACTGCCGCGCCAGTTCAACCCGCCCTCGGGCAGCATAGCCACCGCCAATGAAAAGATTACTCCGCCCGGCTATCGCCACTGGATCACCTCCAAATGGGAGCCGCCGTTCCGCGCCCGGCGCATCGCCGAGTTGCTCGGCGCACGGCGGCAACATGACCTGGCGAGCTTTTCCGCCATGCAGGGCGACGTCCGCTCGCTGTATGCCCGCGAGGTCCTGCCGCTGTTGCTCGCCGCGCCGCTGACCAGCGACGCCACGCGGCATGCCGCCGCCCGGCTGCGCAATTGGGACGGTGAAATGCTGCGTAATCGCGCCGAGCCGCTGATCGTCAATGCATGGTTGCGCGAGTTGACGCGCCTGGTGTACGCCGACGAACTCGGCGAACTATTCACCCCGAACTGGTCCGAAAGACCGATATTCATGCTCAACGTGCTGCGCGATACGGATGGCCAGAGCCGCTGGTGCGACGATGTGCGTACCCCGCAACACGAAACCTGCGCCGAGATGATAGCCCGCGCCCTCGATCTGGCCTTGGCCGACCTCGCCAGCCGTTACGGCGCGGATATCGCCCACTGGCACTGGGGCGATGCGCATATCGCGGTTTCCGAACACCGTCCGTTTAGCAAGCAAGCCTGGCTGGCGCCCTTGTTCGAGCTGCGGCAGCCGGTGCCAGGCGATACCTGGACGATCGATGTGGGACGCAACGTGCTCGCCAACCAAGCCCAACCCTTCACCACCCGCCATGCCGCCAGCCTGCGCGGGCTCTATGACCTGGCCGATCTCGACCGCTCGCTGTTCATGCATTCGAGCGGACAATCGGGAAATCCGTTTTCATCCCTATACGCCAACTTCAACGCAGCCTGGGCGCAGGTCAACTATGTCTCGATGAGCATGCGCCGCGCCGACATCGAGCAACGCCAGCTGGGAACATTACGGCTGTTTCCCTTAAAGACACCCTGATCGAGAGAACCCCGACATGATCTATGCCTGGCACGAAATGCAGCAATCGCTGGCTGCCCCGTTGCACTCCTGGGCCGAAACCACCCGCCAGTGGTTTTCCAATCCGTTCAGCCCGCTCTCCTACACTCCGGCCAGTTCGAAAATTGCCGCCGGCTCGGAACTGTTCGCCCGACTGGTGCACCGCTACGAGAAACCTTCATTCAACCTTTCCCATGCCATCATCGATGGCCGCGAGGTGGAAGTGGTGGAAAGAGTGGTCGCGGAAAAACCCTTCTGCAAGCTGCTCAATTTTCAGCGCTGTGGTCGGCACGGGGTCCCCGCCGAGTTGGGGGAGGGCGATCCGAAAGTGCTGCTGGTGGCGCCGCTGTCGGGCCATCACGCGACCTTGCTGCGCGATACTGTGCGCGCGCTGCTGCCGGAGCACGACGTCTATGTCACCGACTGGATCGACGCGCGCCTGGTGCCGCTGTCGCAAGGCAACCTAACTTTCGCCGGCTATGTCGATTACGTGCAGGAGTTCATCCGCCTGCTGGGCGGCAACGTGCATGTCGTCGCCGTCTGCCAGCCGACCGTGCCGGTGCTCGCCGCCGTTGCTCTGCTGGCGGCGCATGACGCTCCCGCTCAGCCGCGCAGCATGACGCTGATGGGCGGTCCCATCGATACCCGGCGGGCACAGACGGAAGTGAACCGCTTCGCCCAGAGCCGCTCCTTGCGCTGGTTCGAAACCAAGGTGATCGCCCGCGTTCCGGAAAAATATCCCGGTTATGCGCGCCGCGTCTATCCCGGCTTTCTGCAGCACGCCGGCTTCGTCGCGATGAACCAGGATCGCCATGTGCAGGCCCACAAGGATTTCTACAACCACCTGATCGAGGGCGATGGCGATTCCGCCAAGGCGCATCGCAAGTTCTACGACGAATACAACGCAGTGATGGATCTGCCGGCCGAGTACTATCTCGAAACCATTTCCATGGTGTTCCAGAAACACCAGATGCCCTTGGGCGAAATGCGCATACACGGCGAGTTGGTGGAACCCGCCGCGATTCGCCGCACCGCATTGTTCACCATCGAAGGCGAACTCGACGACATCTCCGGCCCCGGCCAGACCGTTGCCGCCCACGACCTCTGCTCGGCCATTCCCGCTCGGAAGAAGGGGCACTTTCTTGTCCCCGGCGTCGGCCACTATGGTATTTTCAGCGGCCGCCGCTGGCGCGAGAAAATCTATCCCCGCGTACGCGATTTCATTCGCGCCAATGCCTGACGACTGGCGAATGACGGGCAGACGACAACCCGTGACCTGCAAGTTGCCGGCAGCTGGCGGCAGCCATTGCCGCCTATCCGATACTCACCCCGGATAATCGCGGAAATGCGCCAGTATCAACGACTCCTCGCCGTCCTGCTGTTTCTGGGCGTGCTGCTGGCAATTTTCGAATATTCCGGCCTTAGGGATCACTTCAATCTGGATTTCCTCCGGCACAAGATTGTCGAGAACAAGCTCAACGGGCTATTGATATTTGTACTGCTGTTTTCCCTGGGCAACCTGATCCAGATTCCCGGGTGGATATTTCTCGCCGCTGCAGTCCTGGCCTTGGGACGAACCTGGGGCGGAATTGCCACTTACCTCGCGGCAACCATCTCTTGTGTCATCACTTTCCTGACCATCAGGCTGATCGGCGGCGATGCCCTGAGAAAACTGGACAGCAAGCTCGCCGCCAGATTACTGGGGCAGATTGACGCCCATCCGATCAGAAGTATTTTTGTGCTGAGAATATTGTTTCAGACTGTTCCCGCGCTAAACTATGCGCTTGCCATGTCCGGGATCAATTTTCGAGCCTATTTAACCGGTACCATGCTGGGACTGCCCCTGCCGATCATTGTGTACTGTCTGTTTTTTGAAAGCCTGGCCAAAGCGCTGAACATCCTGTAACAACCTACCGTCGTACCGGTAGCTTATGAAAAGCCGCAAAAATGTAAGGTTTTCAGCCACTGCGCGTCCAATGCAAGCTAGACTTTCAGAGTACTGCCTGTCCTGGGTTCCCCGTCATCCAGGCAACCCCAAGCTTAACTATCCAATCACTTTTGGAGTCTCATGAGAACCATCCGAACCAAGATCCTCGCCGGCTACCTGGCGCTTGCCGCATTTTCCGTGCTGCTGACGGTGGCGATCTACACCCTGGGCTTGCGCGTCGAACACGATGTGGCCGACATGCGCGACCGTATCCTGCCGCATCAGCGCAGTATCGGAGATCTGCGCGTGGCCGCCGGTCGGATGGAAACGGCGATGTACGCCTACTACGCGACGACTCTCGATCGCAACGGCTTCCAGAAGGATTTTGCCGCCGGTCGTGAGGACTCTCTAAGGCTTGCGACTCAACTGGCGAACACTTCGAGCTCGGGCAATAACCTGGCGGCTCAGATGAAAGCACTTGCCGACGACGGCGCCACGCTCGACGCCATTCTTTCCAAGGACCCCGTGGATTGGGATGCCGCGCGCGATTTGCTGGCTAAAGCCGGCCGCGACCGCACCGCCGCGCACCAGACCCTGGATGCATTGCTGAGCGAGGTTGACAGCACCGTCAAAGCCTCCACCGATACCGTATTTCGGCAAGTAACCTGGCTTACCCAGGGGGCGCTGGCTTTTCTCCTGCTGATTGGCGTTACGGTTGCGGTGGTGTGGCGCTTTGTCGCCGCCGGCATAGTCGGCCCGATTAACCGGCTTGCCGATTTCGCCCAGCACATCGAGCGCGAGGCAGATCTGAGAGGCGCGGCAGAAGTATCGAGCGGTGATGAAATCGGTCGAACCGCGGTAGCGTTCAATGCCATGCTGGCCCGTATACGGGGCGTCGTGGCGTCTGCCGCCGGCGCTGCCAACTCGGTAGCCGGGTCGGCGGGCAAGCTCGATGGCATCATGCGTGGCGCGCGCAGCGGCGTCTCCGCACAGTTGGAACGTGTCCATCAACTCGAGCAGGCGATAGACGAAATGCTGCGGCAGCTGGCCGAAGTCGCTGCAACCACCGGAACCGCCGCCGGACGCGCGGCAAGCGCCGCGGACGAGGCGGATCATGGACGTGGGCAGCTTGCCGATACGGTGCGGAGAATTCAGAAGCTTGCCGTCAGCGTCGAGGAATCTGCGACCGTGATCTCCCGGCTGGAGCAGCAGACCGTGAGCATTGGCAGCCTGACCGGAACCATCAAGGAAATCGCCGACCAAACCAATCTGCTCGCCCTCAATGCGGCGATCGAAGCAGCCCGCGCCGGCGAGGGGGGACGAGGCTTTGCCGTGGTCGCCGACGAAGTCCGCAAGCTTTCTCAAAAAACCCAGGGCGCTACCGAGGAGATTGACCGAACCATCACCGATGTGATCAACACTGTTCAGACCATCGTCGGCTTGATGGCCGGCAACCGGGCCGACGCCTCGGGTTGTGCCGAGGAATCCGAGACCACCGGCCAGCGGTTGGAAACGGTGATTAGTGTCATGAGCGAAATTCGCGCGGACAGTCGTCGCATTGCCGAGGCAACTGAAAGCAGCCATCGCCTCGCCCAGGATATCGGCTCGCGCGTCACGGAAGTGGCCACTCTCGCCAAGGAGGTGGATGCCGGCATAGGGCGTTCGGCGGAGCAAGCGACACAGCTGGCGGAAAATGCCGGCGAACTGAGCAGCCAGGTGCAGCAGTTCCGCTATTGAATCGCCAAATTGCAGAACGACGATACATCCAGGATTTTTTTGTAAGGATTGTTTGCAGCTTGCGTCTAATGAATAGGAGCTAAATTGCCTCCGTAGTTTTAATTGAAGCACTCTACGCAACGACCTAACAGGAGAGCACCATGAAAGACCAACGTACCGTGATTCGGAACACCATTCATGCCTCCATCGCCGGCTTGCTGGCTTTGGGCATCGCCGCCTCGACCGGTTCGGCTCTTGCCGCCGACGATGCAGCGGCCAAGGAAAAATGTTTTGGAATCTCCGAAGCCGGCAAGAATGATTGCGGCGGCACTTCCAGCAAGCATGCCTGCGCTGGCCAGTCCAAGGTAAGCAAAGACCCAGATGCTTTCAAGTTCGTCGCCAAGGGCACCTGCGAAAAGATGGGCGGGAAACTGACGGCCAAGACTCCAGCGAAAAAAGAAGACAAGAAGTCCTAATCCGTTTCGCACGCTCCCCCTCGTGCTAAATCTTCCTGCGCAGGCCGGCATCGGCCTGCGCGCCCCTCACTCCCGGGAAATACTGGCGAGCCTGCCCGATATAGCCTGGCTGGAAGTGCATAGCGAGAACTTCTTCGGCCCTGGCGGTGAAGCTCTCAGAGTCCTGGACGCCCTGCGACAGCACTATCCGCTCAGCCTGCATGGAGTTGGCTTGTCACTGGGATCGGTCGATCCCCTGGAGCAAAGCCATTTGCGCAAGTTGAAAGCCCTGATTGAACGGGTTCAACCGGCTGCGGTGTCGGAACATCTTTGCTGGTCTTCCATCGGCGGGCGTTTTCTGAACGACTTGTTGCCCCTGCCGTACAGCGAGGAAGCCCTGGTGACGGTGTGCGAAAAAATCCGCCTGACGCAGGATTTTCTGGGTCGGCGCATCATGGTCGAGAATGTATCCAGCTACGTGCGCCTAAGCGGTGCGACGATGACCGAGTGGGAGTTTCTGGCGGAAGTGGCGCAGCGCAGCGACTGCGATATTTTACTGGATGTGAATAACATCTATGTCAGTGCCTCCAATCACGGCTTTTCAGCGGTCGACTATCTCGACGCCATTCCAGGCCAGCGCATCGGCGAAATTCACCTGGCCGGATACGAGACGGATGAAGGCGATCCGGCGGAGGAGGATTTTCTCGTGGATACGCATTCCCGCCCGGTGTCGGCGCCGGTATGGGACTTGTATGCGGAAGCCTTGCGGCGATTTGGCCCAAAGCCGACCTTGATCGAATGGGATAACGACATTCCGGAATTGGCGGTTTTGCTTGCCGAAGCTGGCAAAGCGCAGAAACTTCTGACTTCGATGGCAGAGCGAGCGCATGCATAAACTGTCCGACATTCAGTCGCGCTTTTATGCGGCGATCATGGCTGAGGCAAACAATCTCACCGCTGAAAACGCCCTGCTGGAGGTCCTTGATGAAAGCAGCCGACGCGGCAAGCGTCGTCTGGCGGCTTATCGACGGAGTATTTTCGGCAATCTTTGCAATGCACTTGTCACCAGCTACCCGGTGGTCAGCCGCATCGTCGGGCTGCCTTTTTTTCGCGAGGCGGCACGCAACTACATACTGGCATATCCCAGCCTGAGCGGCGACCTGAACGATTACGGCGAGCATTTCGCCGGCTTCGTTGCTGGCTATCCATACACACAGGATATGCCTTATCTGGCGGATGTGGCCCGGCTGGAATGGGCGATGCAGACGCTGCTTAATTCCGCGGATGCATTTCCCGCGGATCTTTCCGCCTTGGCCAACACGCCCCCGGAACGCTACAGCGACTTGTCATTTGAAATCGATCCAAACTGCGCGCGCCTCGATTCACCCTGGCCGCTGCTCGAAATCTGGGAAGTTAACCAGGAAGGCTATACGGGTGACATGCAGGTGGATTTCACGCAAGGCAGCAGCATCCTGGTGCGACGCGCGCATGGTGTGGTCACGGTGCAGGAGTTGAGTGCGGCCGAAGCCGCCTTTCTCGATGCATTGAACAACCAGGCATCGCTCGCCGATGCGGCCACAGGCGCGCTGGAAAAAGATGCGGATTTCGATTTTGGCGTAATCCTGCAAGAATGGATCGCCACCGGCTTGCTGCACCGGGCTACGCTGGTTTCGACTAGGGACACTATTTCATGAACTACATGGCCGCTCAATGGATAGCCGATCTGGTGCGGCGGCTAGGCACCCTTACCGCTTTGCTTGAACGCTGGCTGACGCCTCTATTCGACTTGGCTATTCGACTGTATGTGGCGAGTGTCTTCCTGCGTTCCGGCTGGCTGAAAATTTCCGATTGGGATTCCACACTGGTGCTGTTTCAATACGAATACCAGGTGCCGGGATTACCGTCGGAAGTGGCCGCGATCCTGGGAACCGGCGGCGAGTTGGGATTGCCGGTGCTTTTGGGTTTGGGTCTGGCAGGGCGTTTTGCCGCCGCCGGACTATTCGTGGTGAATCTGGTCGCCGTGCTGTCATATCCGGACCTATCCGATCTGGGGCGCGCGGATCATTTACTCTGGGGTTTCCTGTTGCTGGCAGGTTTTTTTCATGGCCCGGGCCGTCTTTCCTTGGATTACTGGTTGAAGCGAATACACCTTAACCAAGCTAGAATATTCGAATGAATGTTTTATTCAATCGATTGTGGTCCGCGCCGCGCATTTTCCTGCTGGTATACCTGATCGTATTCAGCTTGGGCTTGGCGCTTTCGTGGCGCATCTACGATCTTGGACAAAACGTCATGGCTACCACGGCGCCCTTGAGCCGTGAAAAACTGCCCCTGCTCAAGGAAATCTCCGATCTTAAGCTGATTGTCATCCGCATTGAACCGACTCTCTACGAATATTACGCAACCACCGACAGGAATACCTACCTTCTGCGTGCGCAGGAAAGCGAAGCCAGCATTAACCTATCCTGGGGGCGTATCCGGCCGAGCTTTTTCAACCATCCGGCACTGCCACAGTTTGACGCATGCTATGGAGATATCCGCCGCATCGCCGACGATCTCGATCGCATACTCGGCGCTCCCAATGTAGACTGGGACAGCGCGCGTGCTGCGCTAGGCAAGTTAAGCACGGAAAGCCGGCGCATCGACGGCATCCTCGATCAACTGGTGGATGCCGTTCAGAATGATGTCTTCATGGCCGGAAAAAATGCCGACAATGGCGTCAGCGACATCATCCGCATGGTGGTCGGATACAGTGTCGCCATCTTTCTCGGCGCACTGTTCGTGGGCATAGCCCTGAATGCGCGGCGCAAAGCCGAACTCCAGCTGGTGGATCAGGCGCGCCACGATCCGGTCACGGGTTTGCCCAACCGGCTCATGTTCGAAGAATTGATGTCAACCTATAGCGGCACTCCCTTCGGCCTCTTGCTGTTCGGTATCGACCAGTTCAAGCGGGTTCTCAGCGGCCTGGGTCTTGGCGCCGGGGACGAACTGCTGCGCGCGGTCGCCCAGAGAATTCAAAGCGCCCTGCCCGCAGCCGATTTTGCCAACTGCAGGGTATTCCGGTTTGAAGGGGTCGAATTCGGTGTAATCCTGCCCCACCCAGGGAATAGCGATGGCCTTGCCAAAGTGGTAAACACGGTGCATGCAGCGATGGAAACGCCATTTGTCATTGAAAATCGCGAGATGTTCATCACCCTGAACTGCGGCGCCGCCCAGTTTCCGCGCGACAGCAGCGACGGCATTACCCTCATGCGCAATGCCGGGGCGGCCATGCAAGCCAGCCGCGAACAGAACCGCTACCGCTTCAGGCTCTACGAACAGGCCATGAGCGAGATCGCGCTCGAGCGCCTGGCGCTGGAAAACGATCTGCGCCGGGCCATCGCTCAAGACGAACTGGCGCTGCATTACCAACCCCAGGTTTCCCTGGAATCGGGCCGGATTATCGGCGTCGAGGCTTTACTGCGCTGGCGGCGCAACGGGGAAATGGTATCCCCCGCGATATTTATTCCACATGCCGAGGCATCCGGCCTGATCATTCCGATCGGCATTTGGGTCTTGCAACAGGCCTGTCGGCAAGCCAGAATCTGGCAGGACGCCGGGTTGCAGCCACTGCTCGTTGCCGTAAACATTTCCCCACGGCAATTCCTGCAAGCCGACTTCGTTGCCATGGTGGCTTCCGTACTCAAGGAAACCGGCATGCCTCCAACTCAACTCGAACTGGAAATTACCGAAGGCGCGGCAGTGCAGGACGTGGAGCATGCGATAGCCACCCTGCAATCCCTCAAGCAACTGGGCGTTAAATTGTCCATTGACGATTTCGGCACCGGCTATTCGAGCCTGTCCTATCTCAAGCGATTCAATGTGGATAAACTCAAGATCGACCAGTCCTTCGTGCGCCAGATGGCCGATAGCGCGCACGACGGGGCAATCGTCGCGGTGGTCGTCGAGCTTGGCCATCAGCTTGGGCTCACCGTGATCGCCGAGGGCGTCGAAAACATCGAGCAGTTGAACCGGCTGATCGCCCTCGACTGCGACGAGATGCAAGGCTACTACTTCGGCAAACCGGTTCCTCCGGCGCAACTGGAAGAGCAA
The DNA here is from genome assembly GCA_964360125.1 of uncultured Sterolibacterium sp. Lineage (GTDB taxonomy): Bacteria > Pseudomonadota > Gammaproteobacteria > Burkholderiales > Rhodocyclaceae > JACRAR01. The sequence goes on along the minus strand of CAYHXK010000009.1, from coordinate 3,249 downwards.
CTGCTGTCCAATCGATGCCTGGATCTTGCCGAAATTCCGACGGAATTTCGGCGCCTGAGCCGCATATTGCATTAGTCGCACTCTGCAACAATGAATTTCCGAGCGCATCGCCCACTCCGTTTTGGAATACGCACGGCAAGCTTTCGCTGGACTTCTTCAGCCGGCGGACTCATTTCTGGCGCCAGTACGGAAATGCAGGAATAAAAATCATATTCGCAGGAACTAAATTCAAGCCACGCATGTCGGATGAGTCTGCGCGAAAACGCCAACAAGTCCTCAACCCTGGAGTAAATCACTGATGATAAAAAAAGTATCCCATATGCTGATTGTTGCTTTGCTCGGAGCATCCTTCCATGCGCAGGCGAAAGACTGGCCGGCGCCGATCAAGGCACTCGAAGCCCAGGGCATCGAGGTGATCGGGAGCTTTGAAGCACCCGGCGGCCTGACAGGTTATGCCGGAGTGATAAGACAGCAACCTATTCCGCTCTACCTGACCCCCGACGGCAGGCAGGTCATCGTCGGTCCGATGTTCGACGGCAAAGGCGCCAATCTGAGCGACGAGCCGCTGGACCGGCTGGTCGGCAAACCCATGACCGACAAGGCCTGGCAGCAACTCGAGTCGAGCGCCTGGATTGCCGACGGCAGCAAGAGCGCGCCGCGCGTGGTGTATGCATTTACCGATCCGAACTGCCCCTACTGCAGCAAGTTCTGGAACGATGCACGTCCATGGGTCAACTCAGGTAAAGTTCAAGTGCGCCACGTCATGGTAGGCATCATCGGCCCGACCAGCCCCGGCAAGGCTGCCGCCCTGCTGACGGCCAAGGATCCGCAAGCCGCTCTGGCGCAACACGAACAACAACGTTCCAAAGGCGGCCTCAAGCCATTGAGTTCCATTCCCAAAGAAGTGCAAGCCCAATTGGAAGCCAATCAGAAACTCATGCAACAGCTGGGTTCGTCCGCCACGCCAACAATTTTCCACAAGGATGCCGACGGCAAGCTGCAGAAGACTCAAGGCGCGCCATCGGCGGAGAAGCTGATCAGTATTCTTGGTCCGCGCTGACAGACTGGTTCGGTCGGACTGCTTGCGCGTTTCGGCGCGTTCTCAATCGAGAACGCGCCCTAATCCCCGCGCAAGCTCTCCAGCGCCGGCCGCCGCAGCGCGCCGGCGGTGCCGAGCCAGCCGGCCAGCGCCACGCCGAGCGCGCCGATGCCCAGGCCAATGGGCAGCAGCAGGCTGTCCGGCTGGTATGCAAGTTTGAAAACAAAGTGAGCCAGCGTCCAACTGATGCCGGCCGCGCCGATGCCGGCCAGCGCGCCGGCGATGGCGCCGAGCAGGGCAAACTCGGTCAGCAGCGCGCCGCGCAGTTGCCGGCTGCGGGCGCCCAGCGCGCGCAGCAGCGCCAGCTCATAGCGGCGCTCGTCGTAGGTCGCCTGCAGGGCGGCGTACAGCACCATCAGTCCGGCCAGCAGGGCGAAGCCGAACACCACCTGCACGGCGCGCGCCACCTGGTCGAGCGTCGCCTGCAACTGGCGCAGCAGCACGCCGACATCGATCACGGTGAGGTTGGGGAATTCCCGCACCAATTCGTTGATGAATGCGCCGCGTTCCACCGGCAGGTGGAAGCTGGTGATGTCGCTGCCGGGGTAGCGCTCCAGCACGCCCGGCGGGGTCATGACAAAGAAATTGACGCGCATCGAATCCCAGTCGAGTTTGCGCAGCGAGGTGATGCTGCCGGCCAGGCGCTGTCCGGCGATCTCGTAGACGAGCTTGTCATCCACCGCCAGATGCAGGGTTTCGGCCAGGCCTTGCTCGACCGAAAATTCGGTCTCGACGCTTTCCTTGCCAACTGGCTTGCCGGCGGTTTTGTCGAACGCTGCGCCATGCCAGCGCCCGGCGCTGATGCTGTTGCCCTCCGGCAGTTCCGCCGCCCAGGAAAGATTGAACTCGCGGTCGACCAGGCGCTGGGCGCGTTCGTCCTCGTAACTGGTGGCGTTGATGAGCTTGCCATTCACCGCCACCAGCCGGCCGCGCACCATCGGTTCGAGCCGCGGCGCAGGCAGCTTCCGCTGAGTGAAGAAAGCCAGCAGCGGCGCGCGCTGCTCCGGCTGGATGTTGATGATGAAGCGATTCGGCGCATCCGGCGGCACCTTGCTGCGCCAGCTTTCCAGCAGGTCCTGGCGCGCCACGGTGAGCAGCAGCAAGGCGGTCAGGCCGAGGCCCAAGGCCACCGCCTGCAGCACGCTGGCGCGGGAATGGCGGCGCAGGTTGGCCAGGCCCAGGCGCAAGCCCGGTAAGCCCGGCAAACGAGACGAGACGGCGCTCAGGTCGATGCGCGTCAGCAGGGACAGCAGCAGCCGGGCCAGCAAGGCATAGAGGCCCAGCGCCGCGGCAAAGCCGGCGATGACGACGCCACCCAGCCGCAGTTCGCCGGCGACCCACAGCATCAGCCCGGCCAGCGCCGCGCTGCCGAAGGCATAGGCGGACAGGGACAGGGGTTCGACGGATGCCCATTCGCGACGCAGCACGCGCACCGTCGGCACCGCGCGCAAGCGCAGCAATGGCGGCGCCGCGAAACCGCCCACCAGCACCACGCCGACCAGCACACCATGCGCCCAGGGCAGCCATGACGGCGCCGGCAGGTCGGCCAGCAGCAGGCCGGCCAGCAGTCCCTGCAGACCCCACTGCGCGGCATATCCGATGACACAACCGAGCAGCGTGGCGATCAGGCCGAACAACAGGAACTCGCCGCCATGGATCGCCAGCACCTGCGCTTCGCGCGCGCCAAGGCAACGCATCACCGCGCAACCGTCGAGATGGCGGCGCATGTAGCGGTCGGCGGCAAAACCCACCGCTACCGCTGCCAGCACCACCGCCAGCAGCGCCGCCAAACGCAGGAAGCGCTGGGCGCGTTCCAGCATGGTGCGAATTTCCGGCCGAGAATTGCTCAGGTCTTCGAGGCGTTCGCCGCGCCCGAGCTGCGACTTGGCCCATTCACCGAAAGCCGCCACCTGGGTCGCCTCGCCCGCCAGATGCAGGCGATAGGCGACCCGGCTGCCGGGCTGGATCAGCGCCGTGGCGGGCAGGTCGTCGAAATGCAACAGCAGGCGCGGGGCCAGCGCAAACACATTGACACCGCGATCCGGCTCCAGGGTCAGCACCGCTGTGACGCTCAGGCGGCTGTCGCCCAGCTTGACCACATCGCCAGTCTTGACATCCAGCGCGGCGGTCAGCCGCTCGTCCAGCCACAC
>CAYHXK010000008.1:0-20459 GCA_964360125.1 uncultured Sterolibacterium sp. | reverse complement strand
ATGCTGCCGGGCATCGCAGCATCGGCGGCATGATTCCCGCCCGCCCGAAGAAGGCATCAGCGGAAGCGGTGGAGGTGACCGGCCATGCGGATAACGATGACCGCCTGGATCACGTTGCCGTTGTCCACTAAGGCAATCCAGAGTACCGGGATTTTATGGATGGCGGCTTCATTCGTATAGCTGACGCATTGCAGGGCGGGTTGCATCTGACCGCCATCGACCTATCCCAGCCGGTTAGGTTTCTCCGAACCGGTCATTCAGAAGTGTCACACTAGCTCCTATACGCCGATCTTGAAGTGATCCCCTATTTGCCAGTCGATGACAGGTCGGCGTTGCTAGGAAAAACTAGGGGGCTACTTTGTGGCCGATGATCCGCCTGCTGCCGCTTGCTCGCCGAGCCTTTACCACAGGAACGGACTTTTCCGACGACAGGGTGCTGTTATCGCTTCTCTCTTGTTGCGCCAAGTCGGGACCGGCTGAGAACTGAATCAGAGGAATCATCGTAACCGGGAGGCCCATCCGCAGCATGGTCGAATGACAGAACTCGCGCCAGTATGGCCATAAGTGAAGCATTACGTTGGAGTTTCCCCAACGATGAAGCATTTCAGCATCCGGGAAGTCTGGAGTATTGATTATGTAGTCGACTGAAACTTCGGCCGTAATCTTCACAACAAATGCTTTCTCGATGTCATCGTCGGATTGAGGAGTATTGCTTTCTGTCACCTTGGAATAGGCAAAGTCGAAGCGTGTCGTAAATGTGCAGGAGTGTATTTTCGTCTCTCCGTCATTCACTTTCATTGTTGATTCTCGGCAATCAACTCTGCCTTCTCCGGTACGAAAAACTGCTGACAAATCCTGTCCCGGCAACAACGGGTCAAACCCTTTGTCCATCCATGTGGTGCAGTCCCGCAAGTAGATTGAGCGTAGCGAGTATGGAAACTTCGGGGTTTCTTGCGTAGTTTTTTTTGACTTCATAACGTTATCTGCGCGCGGCACGTACTATTTCAACGTCAAGCCTTTGCCATGCTTGTTGTGGAGTGACGGGGGGATTTGGCGCAAACGGTGTCACGACAGCTAGGTGGCTCCCGTCGACTACAGTCCATTTACCACCGGACTGCACGATCTTATGCCTGCGAAGATACTCAAGATCCTCGGACCGCGGTGCAACTCTTAGCCGATCGCGGGTGACATTCACGACACTCATGATGGTCTGACTAAAGGGCACAAACGACACTTGCAGCCCGGTATCGAATGCCTCGGCGAGTTTGCGTAGTGTCTTTACTGTCCATGCGTCGTATTCGACATTTTCGAGCGCACAAATTCGCTCTTGCTTCATCCCTGCAAGTTCGGCCAATTGACTCTGTGTAAGCCCGCGCATTTCCCGGAGCGTCTTTATTTGTGCGGCGAGAAGCATGTTTCCATGCTCTTCCATGTAGGCGTGCGCATAGTTCTTGTCCGCGAATTCCTCGGTCAGGTGTTCAGCTAACTCGCTCATGTTTTACTCTCCTGTTATCAGGATCTCTCCTGATTTCTTCCTTTCGGCCATCGGCAATAACGTCGGCGTGTTTGGGCCTAAGTTTTCCGCCTACCTCAATCGCCCCAACCAGCAACGAGAATTCCTTGTCCACGTCTATCGGTCCTTTGCAAAGCATCGGTCTTAATTGGACATTTCCCCTGATTCTCAGTTTCAAAATCCCCGGTGTGTCAGTACCGGTCAGAACTTCCGGAAACAATCCAGCGCCCAGCATTTTTAGCATATCCAGCTTAGCGTTGAGTTTGCCCCGCTGAATAGGTTGAAGTGTCTGAGTCCACGCATTGAACTCATTTTCGCCAGCTGAATTACAATAATCGAAGATTTTAAATCCCATTATATAACATTATTATTATAAAGCTACGTGGGTATTAAAACCCCGGCCAAAGCCGGGGGCGCAGGGCGATCTCGTCCTGTCGTTGCGCCATTCAGGTAATAGTGGCCGACGGATACTGTGAAGAAGAGTTTGGATCATGCCACTACTCAAACGTAATGGCAATCGCGACTGGCCGCCTCTTGGCCGGGGACTGCCGGTGAGCACACAGAATTTCACAGGCCCTGGCCCTACCCGCCGAAGCGGCGCAAGCCCTCCAGATCGAGGATGTTGACGCCACAGTACGCGACGGTGAGGAAGCCGGCATCCTCGAGTGTTTTCAGCGAGCGATTCACCCGCTGCCGCGAGATGCCGGCCAGGTGGCCGATTTCTTCCTGGGTAATCTTCAGGTGCGTGCCGGTGGCGGGGTAGAGCACCGGATTGAACAGGGCGGTCAGGCTGCGGGCGATACGCGCGTCGGTGTGGTGCAGGCGATCCGACTCGATCTGGCCGATGAACTGGCCGAGGCGCTCGTTGAGCTGGATCAGCAGGAAACGATTGAATTCGATGCTGTGATCGAGCAGCCAATCGAAGGTTTCGCGGCGCATCAAGGCGACGCGCGAGTCGCGCAGCGCGATGGCGTCATAGCGGCGCGGCTCGGTCTTGAGCATCGAGCCTTCGCCGAACCAGCCGCCCGCCGGGATGCCGGCCAGGGTGGCGGTCTTGCCGGTGACCAGATCGCAGGTGAGCTTGAGCAGGCCATCGATCACGCCGAGCCAGTGTTCGACCGGTTCCCCTTTGCGGCAGACGAAGTCGCCGGCCGCAATCCGCCTCTCGAAAACCCCAAGTTCCACCCGCGCCAGTTCGCCAGCCGAGAGTCCGCTGGCCCATTGCGATGCCCTCAGCATGTCGCCGAGGGTGGTCGCCTGCGCATTCCTGATTTTGCTGTCAGCCATGCGCCATTATAGGGTGGGGCCTAATTGTCCGCTACGCGACAATTGCCGGGCCGTCGCCGACGTAAACTGCCTTGCGTTCTTGAAAAGCAGTGCCGGTGTTGCGGGTTGCTTGAGCGCTTTCAACCGGTACAATAGACTCTGAAGATTGCAGCGGCGCCTGGATTGGCGCTGACCTGATGGAACAGCAGGGCCACGCAGGAGGAGATCGAACCATGGCAGCTTCGCCGGGGGTTGAGGTGCTCGACACCTTTCCACGTTTGCTGCTGAACCATGCCCGCGTCCGCGGCGACCGGCCGGCCACGCGCGAAAAAGACCTGGGCATCTGGCAGACCTGGAGCTGGCGCCAGGTTGCCGCGGAGACGCGGGCGATGGCCTGCGGCCTGTCCGCGCTGGGGTTCAAGCGCGGCGACAATCTCGCCATCGTCGGCGACAACCGGCCGCGCCTGTACTGGGCGATGTGCGCGGCGCAGATGCTGGGCGGCGTGCCGGTGCCGCTATACCAGGACGCGGTGGCGCAGGAAATGGCTTATGTCCTGGAGAATGCCGGGATCAAGTTCGCCATCGTCGAGGATCAGGAGCAGGTCGACAAACTGCTTGAAATCATGGGCGACGGCCCGGCGCTGAACCACATTCTTTACGATGACCCGCGCGGCCTGCGTCACTACACCCAGCCCTTCATCCAGAGCCTGGACGCAGCGCTTGAGATGGGACGCAGCCACGACCAGGGGCAGCCCGATTTTCTCGACGGCGAGATCGCCCTGGGGCGTCCCGGCGATGTCGCGGTGATGCTGTACACCTCCGGCACCACCGGCAAGCCGAAAGGCGTTTGCCAGACCCATGCCTCCTTCATCACGGCGGCGCAGAGCGGTTGCGAATTCGACAGCCTCGGACCGGCAGACGACATCCTCTCCTACCTGCCGATGGCCTGGGTCGGCGACCACCTGTTCTCCTACGCCCAGGCGATGGTGGCCGGTTTCACCATCAATTGCCCGGAGTCCGGCGACACGGTTCTCACCGATTTGCGCGAGATCGGCCCGACCTATTACTTCGCCCCGCCCCGCGTGTTCGAGAACCTGCTGACCACGGTGATGATCCGCATGGAGGATGCCAGCGCCATCAAGCGCCGCATGTTCCAGTATTTCATGGCGGTGGCGCGGCGCTGCGGCGCGGAGATTCTCGACGGCAAGCCGGGCGTCTCCGCCGCCGACCGGCTGCTGTATGCGCTGGGCGATGTGTTGGTATATGGGCCGCTGCGCAACGTCCTCGGCATGAGCCGCATCCGCGTCGCCTACACCGCCGGCGCGGCGATCGGCCCCGACCTGTTCCGCTTCTACCGTTCCATCGGCGTCAACCTCAAGCAGCTCTACGGATCGACGGAAACCTGCGCCGCGGTGTGTCTGCAGCCGGACGGCGAAATCAAGTTCGACAGCGTCGGCAAGCCGGTTCCCGGCGTCGAGGTCAGGATCGCCGACAACGGCGAAGTGCTGGTGCGTGGCGCGATGTTGCTCAAGGAATACTATAAGCGGCCGCAGGACACCGCCGAGGCCATCGACAGCGAAGGCTATTTTCATACCGGCGATGCCGGCTTCTTCGACGAGGACGGACATCTCAAGATCATCGACCGCGCCAAGGATGTCGGCAAGCTGGCCGGTGGCGACCTGTTTGCGCCCAACTACATCGAGAACAAGCTGAAGTTCGTTTCTTACATCAAGGAGGCGGTGGTATTCGGTCATGGCCTCGATAAAGTGTGCGCCTTCATCAACATCGACATCGGTGCGGTGGGCAACTGGGCCGAGCGCCGCAACATTGCCTACTCGGGCTACACCGACCTGGCGCAGAAGGCCGAGGTATACGATCTGATCCGGCAGTGTGTCGAGGATGCCAACGCCGATCTGGCGCACGACCCCATGTTGTGTGCTTCCCAGGTGCATCGCTTCCTGATTCTGCACAAGGAGCTCGATCCGGACGACGACGAGCTGACCCGCACGCGCAAGGTGCGGCGCGGTTTCGTCGGGGAGAAATACCGGGTGCTGATCGATGCGCTGTATTCGGGCCAGCGTTCGCAATTCATCGAGACCCAGGTCAGGTTCGAGGATGGCCGCACCGGCATGGTCAGCGCCGACTTGCGCATCATGGAAGCCAAGACCTATACGCCCCAGACGGCGAGGAAGGCGGCCTGAGAGCGAACGCATGAGCAACGGCAGAAACATCGGCGAGGTCATCCTGAGTTTCGAGAATATTTCCCTTTCCTTCGGCGGGGTGAAGGCGCTCGCCGGCATCGGTTTCGACGTGCGCGAGCATGAGATCCGCGCCATCATCGGCCCTAACGGCGCCGGCAAAAGCTCGATGCTCAACGTCATCAACGGCGTATATCACCCGCAGGAGGGCGAGATCGTCTTTCGCGGCAAGCATCGTCGCGACATGAACACCTACGAGTCGGCCAAGAGCGGGATTGCCCGCACCTTCCAGAATATTGCGCTGTTCAAGGGCATGAGCGTGCTCGACAACATCATGACCGGCCGCAACCTCAAGATGCGCTCGAATTTCCTGCTCGACGCCATCTACTGGGGACCCGCCCAGCGCGAGGAGATCGAGCATCGCAAGAAAGTCGAGGAAATCATCGACTTCCTCGAAATCCAGCACATCCGCAAGACCCCCGTCGGGCGACTCCCCTACGGCCTGCAGAAGCGCGTGGAACTGGCGCGCGCGCTGGCCGCCGAGCCTTCGATCCTGCTGCTGGACGAGCCGATGGCGGGCATGAACGTCGAGGAGAAACAGGACATGTGCCGTTTCATACTCGATGTCAACGACCAGCTCGGCACCACCATCGTGCTGATCGAGCACGACATGGGCGTGGTGATGGATATTTCCGACCGCGTCGTGGTGCTCGATTACGGCAAGAAGATCGCCGACGGAACGCCGGACGAGGTGCGCGCCAACCAGAGTGTCATCGATGCCTATCTGGGCGTCGCTCATTAGGACGGGGCCGGAGCATGCAATTCTTTCTTGAAGTCCTGCTCGGCGGCCTGCTCTCGGGCATCATGTATTCGCTGGTGGCGCTCGGGTTTGTGCTGATTTACAAAGCCTCTGGGGTTTTCAATTTTGCCCAGGGGGCGATGGTGTTTTTCGCCGCCCTGACGGCGGTCGGCCTGCACGATCTCGGCCTGTCGCTGTGGCTGGCGGCGCCGCTGACCATGGCGGTGATGATCGTGCTGGCTTTGCTCATCGAAAAGCTGGTGTTGCGGCCGCTGGTCAATCAGCCGGAAATCACCCTCTTCATGGCGACCATTGGCCTGACCTTCTTTATCGAAGGGCTGGCCCAGGCCATCTGGGGCGCCAGCGTGCGCAAGCTGGAGCTGGGCATCGAAGATGTGCCGCTGGAGTACTTGCTGGAAAACTACGGCATCGCCATCTCCCAGTTCGACCTGGTCGCCGCGGGGATTTCCGTGGTGCTGGTGGCGGTACTCGCCGTGTTTTTCTCCAAGACCAAAGTCGGCCGCGCTTTACGCGCGGTCGCCGACGACCATCAGGCGGCGCTGTCGATCGGAATACCGCTGCAGCAGATTTGGGCCATCGTCTGGGGCGTGGCCGGTTTCGTGGCCCTGGTCGCAGGCCTGTTGTGGGGCGCGCGCAACGGCGTGCAATTCGCCCTCACTTTCGTGGCCCTGAAGGCGTTGCCGGTGCTGATCCTTGGCGGATTCACCAGTGTGCCGGGCGCCATCGTCGGCGGCCTGATCATCGGCGCCTCGGAAAAACTGGCGGAAGTCTTCATCGGACCCTATGTCGGCGGGGGCATCGAGGGTTGGTTTCCTTATGTGCTGGCGTTGTTGTTCCTACTGATTCGCCCCGAGGGTTTGTTCGGGGAGAAAATCATCCGGCGAATCTAGCCGGATGATTTCGATGAAGGCTAACATGAACGAAATGAATGTTAAGGCGCGAAGCGCCGGCCGGAATCAAAATATGCTCGGCTCGATTTAAATAGAGGCGCATAAGACATGTTCTACAGAGAAGCCGGCCAGTTCAAGGCCACCTACGCCGAAGACAGCCAGATCTTCCCGATCCGCCAGGACAAGTTCGGCATTGCGGCGATTCTGCTGGTCGCCTTCGTGGCCGTGCCCTTGTTCGCCTCGCCCTACTATTTTTCCGCGATCCTGATCCCCTTCCTGATTTTTTCTCTCGCCGCCCTCGGCCTGAACATCCTCACCGGTTATGCCGGCCAGTTGTCGTTGGGCACGGCGGCCTTCATGGCGGTCGGCGCCTTCGCTTCCTACAATTTCATGCTGCGCATCGATGGCCTGCCGATCCTCGTCTCCTTCGCCTTGAGCGGCTTGTGCGCGGCGGCGGTCGGCATCGTCTTCGGCCTGCCGAGCCTGCGCATCCGCGGTTTCTACCTGGCCGCGTCGACACTGGCCACCCAGTTCTTCATCGTCTGGTGCCTGACCAAGATTGGCTGGTTCACCAACTACAGTTCGTCGGGGGTGATCACCGCCCAGAAGATCGAGATGTTCGGCTACGTCTTCGATACCCCTACGGCCAAGTATCTGTTTGTCCTGGTGGTGGTATCCGTCCTGGCCTTGCTGGCGAAAAACATGGTGCGCAGCAATACCGGCCGCTCCTGGATGGCGATTCGCGACATGGACATGGCGGCCGAAGTGATCGGCTTCCGGCCGATGCGCACCAAGCTGATGGCGTTCGCCGTCAGCTCTTTCTACTGCGGCATCGCCGGGGCGCTGTACGCCTATGCCTATCTGGGCACGGTGGAGCCGGAGGGCTTCTCGCTCGACCTGTCGTTCCGCATCCTGTTCATGGTCATCATCGGCGGGCTGGGCAGCATCCTTGGCTCCTTCCTCGGTGCGGCTTTCATCGTGTTGCTGCCGACCCTGCTCAACGTGATGTTCCATTTCATCGAGACGGGCATGGGCATCCCGCTGCCTTCGGGGATTTCGTCGAGCGTCGAACTGATGGTGTTCGGCGCATTGATCATTTTCTTCCTGATCGTCGAGCCGCACGGGCTTGCACGGTTGTGGCAGATCGGCAAGGAGAAGCTCAGGTTGTGGCCATTTCCCCACTAGTTCTTTTGGTTGTGAGTACCGCTGTTACGTGCTTTAATGAAATTTCGGCATAAGATTTACAAGGTGTTTTCCGGTTTTTCTTATATGGAGGCGACAATGAACATTGCGAAAAAAATCCTGCTGGCGGTGGCCATCACGGCATCGACCGGCGTAGCGTTGGGGGCGGACCAGTTCATCCCGGGGCTGTCTTATCGAGTTGGGCCGTATGCTGCGGGAGGCACCGGTTTCTTCGGCGGCGCCATCGATTACATGTCCCTGGTGAATGCCAACGGCGGCATCAACGGCGTCAAGTTGTCCTGGGAGGAGTGCGAGACCGAGTACAACGCCTCGCGCGGGGTCGAGTGCTACGAGCGCCTGAAGAGCAAGCAGGGCGGCGCCAGCCTGATCGAACCGCTGTCCACCGGCATCGCCTACGGCATCCTCGACCGTGTGGCGCAGGACAAGATCCCGATGACCACGCTCGGCTATGGCCGCTCCGACGCCGCCGACGGCAGGGTTTTCCCGTATGTGTTTCCGCTGATCACCAGCTACTGGAACCAGGCCGCCGGCATGATCAGGTATCTCGGCGACAAGGAAGGCGGACTCGACAAACTCAAGGGCAAGAAGATTGCGTTCCTCTATCACGATTCCGCCTTCGGCAAGGAGCCGTTTCCGGTGCTCGAAGCGTATGCCAAGCAGATCGGCTTCGAACTGCTCAAGCTGGCGGTGCCGCATCCGGGCAACGAACAGCAGTCGCAGTGGCTGCAGATCCGCCAGGCCAAGCCGGATTACGTGATCCTGTGGGGCTGGGGCGTGATGAATCCGACCGCGCTGAAGACCGCGCAACGCAACGGTTATCCGCGCGAGAAGATACTCGGGGTGTGGTGGTCCGGTTCGGAAGAGGACGTGATCCCCGCCGGCGACGCCGCCAAGGGTTATACCTCGATGACTTTCAATACGCCGGGCAACTATCCGGTGCTCGACGAGATCAAGAAGAAGATCTATGCGACTGGCAAGGGCAATCTGGAGGACAAGTCCCGTATCGGCTCGGTGTATCACATGCGTGGCATTACCGGAGCAATTCTCTGGGTCGAGGCCATCCGCAAGGCGCAGGAGAAATACGGCAAAGGCAAGGTGATGACCGGCGAACAAGTACGCTGGGGTTTTGAAAACCTCAACGTCGATGAAGCCAAGCTCAAGTCGCTGGGCGCCCTCGGCATGCTGCCGCCGGTCAAGACGAGCTGCCTGGATCATGAAGGCTCGGGCGCCGTCAAGGTGCAGCGCTGGGATGGCGCCAAGTGGAAGGCGATCACCCCGAACTGGGTGGTCGGCGACAAGGCCATGATCCGCAAGATGATGGAAGAAGGCGCGGCCAAGTACGCGGTCGAGAAAAAAATCACTCCGCGCGATTGTTCCAAGGAAGGCTGACAACGGCACCGCGGACTGGGCGTCGCCCTGTCCGCAGACCCTGTTGCGGTGAAAACCCGATGAGACGGATGGCGCTTCGAAAGACTTCGGCTCGATTCAATGAAACCCCAAACCAGTTCGGCTACGACTAAGGCTTTCCTCAACGTCAACAACGTCGAGGTCATTTACGATCATGTGATCCTGGTGCTCAAGGGGGTTTCGCTTGTGGTCCCGGAAGGCAAGATCGTCGCGCTGCTAGGCGCCAACGGCGCCGGCAAGAGCACCACCCTCAAATCGATTTCGACCCTGCTGCGCGGCGAGCGCGGCGATGTCACCAAAGGCTCGGTGGAGTTTCGCGGCGAGCGTATCGACCATCTCACGCCGAACCAACTGGTGAAGCTGGGCATGGTGCAGGTGATGGAAGGCCGGCACTGTTTCGGGCACCTCAGCATCGAGGAAAACCTGCTGACCGGCGCCTACACGCGCAATATTTCACGCGCCGAACTCAAGCAGAGCCTCGACATGGTATACAGCTATTTCCCGCGGCTGAAGACGCGCCGCGCTTCCCTGGCCGGCTACACTTCCGGCGGCGAGCAGCAGATGACCGCTATCGGCCGGGCCTTGATGGCCAAGCCGACGATGATTTTGCTCGACGAACCGTCGATGGGCCTGGCCCCGCAGATCGTCGAGGAAATTTTCGAGATCGTCCGCGACCTCAACCAGCGCGAGCAGGTGAGCTTCCTGCTGGCCGAGCAGAACACCATGGTGGCGCTGCGCTACGCCGATTTCGGCTACATCCTGGAGAACGGCCGGGTGGTGATGGAAGGCGATGCCAAGGAGCTGGCCAGCAACGAGGACGTCAAGGAGTTCTACCTGGGCATTTCCTCCGGCGCGCGCAAGAGCTTCCGCGACGTCAAGCACTACCGCAGAAGGAAACGCTGGCTCGCCTGACGAATGCATATCGCACGGCGCGCTGCGGCGTTGCGCAAGGACTTGTATAGCGCTGCTATACGGCGCCCTTCCGCGCCTAGCATCGCTTGGCGCTATGCATTCGTCACCTTTGCCCTGTAGAACATTGTTGGAGCAAGTTGATGTCGAACTATTTCGATTCCCTCGAAACCCGCGATCCGGAGCAACGTGAACGCGAGTTGATGGCGCGGCTACCGCGACAGGTCGCTCACGCCAAGGCAAACTCGCCTTACTTCGCCGAAGCGCTTGCCGGCGTCGATGCAGCTTCCATCAATACACGCGCCGCGCTGGCGCAGTTGCCGGTGCTGCGCAAACATGCGCTGATCGAATTGCAGAAGCAGCACAAGCCTTTCGGCGGCTTGGCCGCCTCACCGCTGGCCGCGCCGTTTAACGGCCTGGGCCGGGTATTCTCCTCGCCCGGACCGATCTACGATCCGGAAGGCCGTGCGGCCGACTGGTGGCGCTTCGCCCGCTCGCTGTATGCGGCGGGCTTCCGCGCCGGCGACCTGGTGCACAACACTTTCTCCTACCACTTCACGCCGGCCGGTTTCATGCTCGAGGGCGCGGCGCAGAAAATCGGCTGCTGCGTGTTCCCCGCCGGCGTCGGCCAGACCGAAATGCAAGTGGCGGCGATTGCCGACCTGCGGCCGGTCGCCTATGTCGGCACGCCGTCCTTTCTCAAGATCATCATCGAGAAAGCCGACGAATTGAAAGCCGACATTTCCTCGCTGAGGAAAGCCGTGGTTTCCGGCGAGGCGCTGTTCCCGGCGCAGAAGGCGCTGTTCGCCGAGCGCGGCATCGCCTGCTTCCAGGGGTACGGCACGGCGGACCTGGGCCTGATCGCCTACGAGTCCGAAGCGCATGAGGGCATGCTGCTGGAGGAAGAGCTGATCCTCGAAATCGTTCGTCCCGGCACAAGCGATCCGGTGGCGCAAGGCGAAGTCGGCGAAGTGGTGATTACGACATTCAATCCAGACTACCCGCTGATCCGCTTCGGCACCGGCGACCTGTCCGCCGTGCTGCCCGGCATCTCTGCTTGCGGGCGCACCAACACCCGCATCAAGGGCTGGCTGGGGCGCGCCGACCAGACGACCAAAGTGAAGGGCATGTTCGTTCATCCCGAGCAGGTCGCCGAGGTCGTCAAGCGCCATGACGGTCTGCTCAAGGCCCGGCTGGTGGTGAGCAATCCCGCAACCAATGACAGCATGACGCTGCGCTGCGAAGTCGCCGGCATGCCGGCGGGCCTGGCTGAGGCAATTGCCGCCAGCATCCGCGACGTCACCAAGCTGCGCTGCGAGGTGGAACTGTTGTCTCCCGGCAGCCTGCCCAACGACGGCAAAGTGATCGAGGACGCGCGCAAATATGATTGAGCGAGCCGCGTGCGGCTGGATGGCGGCTGGTTTTCGTGGACCACAGCAGGAAACCGTTGCGTCGCTGCCCGAGTGGATGAAGACCTTCCAGGTTGCCTGCGCCAGGGAATGACTGCCCGGCCGAAACCCTTGCAGGGACTGCGCGTGCTCGACCTGACGCGCCTGTTGCCCGGGCCGGTGGCGACCCTGCATCTCGCCGATCTTGGCGCCGATGTCATCAAGATCGAGGATAGGGGGGCCGGCGATTATGCGCGAAGCATGGGTGTTGGGGCTGCCGCCGCCAATCTTAAGGGCGAGGACAGCCCTTTCTTCAGGCTGGTCAATCGCGGCAAGCGCAGCCTGCGCCTCGACCTCAAGCGCGCCGAGGGCGTGGCGGTGTTCTTGCGTCTCGCAGAAAATGCGGATGCGATCGTCGAAAGCTTTCGCCCCGGCGTCGTCGACAAGCTCGGCATCGGCTATGCCGATGTCAGGAAACTGAACCCGCGCATCGTCTATTGCGCCATCAGCGGATACGGCCAGACCGGGCCGTGGCGCGAGCGCGCCGGCCACGACATCAACTATCTCGCCACTGCCGGCATACTCGACCAGATCGGCGTGGCGCATGGCGCACCGGCCGTGCCCAACTTCCAGATCGGCGACCTGCTCGGCGGCGCGCTGACGCCCTTGGTCGGACTGCTTGCCGCCCTGATCCAGGCCAGAACCAGCGGGGTCGGTCATTACCTGGATGTCGCCATGACCGACGCGATCTTTGCCCATGCCATCTTTCCTTTGCTGACGACGCTGGCGCAAGGGCATCCGGCGCCGCGTGGGGGCGACCTGCTGTCGGGCGGCGTGCCCTGCTATGGCGTGTATCGCACTGCGGACGAGCGCTACCTGGCGGTGGGGGCGCTGGAAGACAAGTTCTGGAAATTGCTCTGCGCCACCGTCGCCCGCCCCGACCTGGTTGACTTCGGGCTTGCCACCGGCGGCAAGGGCGCCTGGGCAAAAAGCGAGTTGGTCGCCCTGTTTGCCGGGCAGCCACTGGCGCATTGGAGCGCCCTGTTCGAGCCGGTCGACTGCTGCGTTACACCGGTGTTGACGATGGACGAGGCGATGCACCATATTCAACTGGCAGCGCGCGGCATGCTGGTGAATGTCGACGGATTGCCGCAGTTTGCGCCGCCCTACCGGATTTCCGATTTCGCGCTGGGCCAGCCGCGTCCGGCGCCGGCCGCCGGTCAGGACAGCGAGGCCATCCTCGCCGCTGCCGGCTATGGCGCAGCCGAGATCGCCGCGCTGCGTCAAGCTGGCGTCATCTGATCGCCGCACACATGTCGGTCGCCCTGCTGTTGCTCCCGGATTTTTCCCTGATCCTGCTCGGCTATGCGCTGCGCCGGGCGATGCAACTCGGCGACCACTTCTGGGCGGGAATGGAGAAGCTGGTCTACTTCGTGCTGTTCCCGGCCCTGCTGTTCAATGCCCTGACCCGCACCCACATCGACTTCGCCGCCGCCGCTCCACTGATTCTTTCCGGCTTTCTCGCAATGCTGGTAGGCATGGCGCTGGCCCTGCCGGCGCGGCGGTTGTTCGGTATGTCCCAGACATCCTTCGCGGCGCAATTCCAGTGCGCCTTCCGCTACAACACCTATATCGGCCTGGCGGTCGCCGGGACGCTGCACGGTGCCGCCGGCATCGCGGCAATGGGGGTGCTGGCCGGCGCGCTGGTGCCGCTGGCGAACGTTGCCGCGGTGTGGATGCTGGCGCGCCACGGCGACGCCGGCCTGTGGCGCGAACTGGCGAGAAACCCGCTGATCCTGGCGACGCTGGCGGGTATCGCCTGCAATCTGGCCGGTGTTGAGATCCCTCACCCGGCCCAGGCTTTTCTCGGGCGCCTGGCGGAAGCCGCGATCGTACTCGGCCTGCTGACGGTGGGCGCGGCGCTCAAATTACGCGGCGTCACTGTAGCCGGTTCGGCGGGCGCGCGTTGCTACCTGCTGGCGGTGAAGCTGGCGGCGGTGCCCGCAGCAGCCTGGCTGGCGGTGCGCGGCCTCGGCCTGAAGGGCGTGTATGCGGATATCGCGGTGGCTTTCGGCGCTTTGCCGACGGCTTCCTCCGCCTATATCCTGGCGCAGCGCATGGGCGTCGACGGTTCCGGCGTGGCCTGGCTGATTTCGGTGGGAACCCTGCTGGCGATGCTTACGCTGCCGCTGTGGCTGGCGGCGATCGCTTGAGACTCATCCAATAAAGAGCTATTGAACCGCAAAGGACGCAGAGGACGCAAAGGAATTCAAATGATTTTGCAACATAGTGGTGAATCACAACAATTCGCCCATTCCTGGTTTTCCTTTGCGTCCTCTGCGTCCTTTGCGGTGAAACGCCGTTTTCAGGTTCATTTCTTTTTATTTTTGCCGGGAGCGGCGCCAGGCTGTTCCGGCGGAGTGGGTGGGGCGGGGGCCGTTTGCATGAAATTCCATGGCCAGGCGGATGGATCAAGCGTCGGATTGGCGAATGGATTCGGCTTGGCCTCGCCCTGGGCACCGCTCGAGGACTGGCCAAGAGCCTGCAGCGCGGCCAGGGTGAGACGTTGCATTTCCAGTCCCTGGATGCTCGCCTGCAGCATGTTCAAATTCATTTTAAGCCAGCCTTCGACGGCTTTGAGATCGGCGATACGCTTGTCGAGATCGCCCACGTCCAGCGTTGGCGTGACCATGCCGGGCAAGGGGAAACCCATGCCGCCCCACATGGATTTGAGAAATTCCAGCGGGTCTTGCGGTTGCGATGGATCGGTCATGATGCGCTCCCGGAGTGCTGATGGGAGGATATTACTCTTGCAGTCCAAGGCGTGTCGGTCTTGAATGGGCGCGCTTACTTGCCGAGATGAAAACCGCTGGGGAATTTGCGCTAAACTGAGCCGAATTTTTGATTGGAAGCCACTCAAAGTGCTAAAGCTGCTTGCCATCGAGGATCACGCCCTGGTCCGCGAAGGGCTGCTGCAAACCCTGGGCAAACTGGAACCTGGCATTGTCTGCATTGGCGCGCAAGATGCAGAGGAAGGGTTGCGGCTGCTGGAACTGGACGGCAGCGATAGCTACCCTGTGCCTGCTTGACTTGATGTTGCCGGGCTTGAACGGCATGGGATGCCTCGGCGTTTTGCGCAAACGCTATCCGGCGATGCCGGTGGTGGTCATCTCGGCACTCGACGATCCAGTGACTGTGGCGCGAGCCATGCGCGCGGGGGCCTCCGGCTTCGTGAGTAAATCCAGTTCGGGTGAAGAGATGCTCGCAGCATTGCGACAGGTATTGGCCGGCGAAGTATATCTGCCGACCTGGCTGCGCGACCTGTCGATGGAGCGCAGACGCAGGAGCCGTACCCTGGAAGAGCGCTACTTGCTCAGTACTGCGCAGATGCGGGTGCTGGAGCCGCTGATCCAGGGCAAGACCAATCGACAGATCGCCGAATTGCTGGGACTCACCGAGGGTACGGTGAAGGTCCATGTTTCCGCCATCCTCAAGGCGCTCAATGTATCAAATCGCTCCCAGGCATTGTTGGCGGTAAGACAACATAAATCGCTCAGGTTGCCTGTTTAACATAGGATTTTCGACTCCTCCAGAAGGTGTTGCAGCAACGCGCGCAAACGGGCCGGCTGTACCGGTTTGGCGAGGTGACCGTGCATCGCCAAGCCGTGCAGGGGCGCCGCACTGGGCGGGGCGCCGAGCAGGATCAGGATCGGCGCGGCAGCCTGGCGGGCACTGTAGTATGCAGTTGCGGCGGCGTAGCCGCGATCGTCGCAGATCAAGACCTCGGGTTGATCGGTCAGCGCGAGATGCAACGCCGCATCGTCGACGGCATAAGTTACGCGGCAACCCCAGCCTTCCAGCAAATTGCGCAGATGGACGCCGGCCGCATCATCTCCGCACCCAAGCAGTACCTTGGCATTGAAATCGAAATTGCCCGCGCGGGGCGATTCGTCCGCGCTTTGGGCGAGAATCGAGGGTGGCGCCCGCGGCAGTATGATGCCGAATACCGAGCCGAGACCGGCGGAAGAGCAGACCTTGATGGGATGATTCAGCATCTGTCCCAGGCGCGCGACGATTGCCAGTCCCAGACCCAATCCCTTGCCGGCATCGCGCTCGGGATTGTCGATCTGGTAGAACTCCTGGAAGATCAGCGATAACTGTTCCCTGGCGATGCCAATTCCGCTATCCCGGATCTCGATACGCCAGTCGCTTCCGCTGCGCCGCACGCCCACGACGACACCGCCTTCGCTGGTGTACCGCACGGCGTTGGAAATCAGGTTGCCTATCATGCGTTCAAGCAAATAGGCATCGCTTTCGCCCCAGGCTGTAGTCGGAATAAGCCGCAGGCTGAGACCCTTGGCGTGGGCGCCAGGCCGGTGCATGGCCACTACGCGCTCAATCAGCGGCTGCAGCGCAATTGCTTCGCGGCGCGGCACCGCGTCGCCCAGGTCGAGACGCGAAATATCCAGCAAGGGATTGAGCTGTTGGTTCATGGCGTCGATGGCGGTGCTGATTTGTTGCAACAGCCGGCGCTGGGTCAGGGTGTTGGTCTGCTGTTCCAATTCTGCGGCGAACAGCGACAGCGCATGCAATGGTTGGCGCAGGTCGTGACTGGCCGCGGCCAGAAAACGCGATTTGGCGAGGCTGGTGCGCTCCGCCTCGTTCTTCTGCTGGCGTAGTTCGTCGGCGGCGAGTTTCAGGGCCTCCTCTGCCTGCTTGCGCAGGGTAATGTCGCTGCCCACACCGCGATAACCGATAAAGCGCCGCGTCTCGTCGAATACCGGTTCGCCGCTCAGGCTGATGACATGCAACTGGATGTTCTCATCCAGTCGTCCGATCTCGAAATTGCGGAATGATTCATGCCGTTCCAGCAGCGCGCGGTGGCTTTTCCAGGCGGCTTCATCGAAACCCACGATCCCCACTTCCCAGAGGTTTTTGCCGATGCTCTCCAGCAGCGACAGATTCTTGTGAAACAGCTTGTCGCCGGTGATCTCGGTGAAGCGCAAGTGCTCGTCCAGTTCCCAGTACCAGTCCGACCCCAATTGAGTGAGGCTGCGGAAACGTTCTTCACTGGCGCGCAGCGCGGCTTCGGCCAATTCGCGTTCCTTGATGACGGTCGCCAGCAGCATGCCGATCAAGGTTAGCACCGCCATGTAAAACCAGTATTGGCTCAATTGCGCCTGGCCCGTGTATGCCCCGAAATACCCAACGCCCTTGGCCGCGCCCAGCAACCCTTGTATCCCAGCCAGGGTAATGATCAGCAAGACCCCATGCCGGCCAAACCGTACTGCGCCCCAGGTAACGAACAGGAACATCCAGTAACCGCGGTTGATGGTTTGATCAAACCAGTCGAGGAAAACGGCCTGACCGCACAGGAAGGCAAGCAGGAAACAGCCCAGAAGTTCCGGCGCCCGCCGCCGTGTGAGCCAGTCCTGCGGCATTTGCCGCCACACCAGTATCAGCGGGGCTACCAACATGATGCCGAGGGTATCGCCCATCCACCATTGCAGCAGGCTATGCGGAAATGCAGGCGGCGCCAGAAATCCCGCCAGAAATAGAGCGGTGGTTCCGATCAGGGCGCCCATGGCGGAAGTGAGGGCACCCACCCCGATCAGCCGTATGTAGTCGCGCGGGTGGGTTAGCGCGGGATCGAAGCCGCCGGCTTCATTTGATAGGCGAAATTTTCTCGGGAGGAGCGCCAGCATGTCGGCCGTCGGCCGCATGCGGGACAGAATCCAAAAGGCGGCAAAGGCTTCGAGGGTATTTCCCAGAGCGATGCATGCGGATAGCCAAACCGAGTGATCCGCGACGAGGTTGTAGGCGAGCGCGCCGAGCAGTATTCCGAACCAGTACTTTTTCCCCCCGATCAGCAAAGCAGCCAGTGCCAGGCCGCTGGGGGGCCATACGTAGGAGACAAAAGCATGGTCCGAAAATTGTTCGACCGTGATGGTCGCGAGTAACGCGTAGAGCAAGGCCAAGCCGGCCTGCCGCGGCAAACCGGCCCAGCGGTCCGCGAGAATTTCAGTTGAAATCATATGCCGCCCCTACAGGTGGCGGATACCCAGGGGGCGCAAAACTGCGGATGTTCAGGCGGGAACGGCGTGGCCAGGCAGCGACTGAGGCGTTGCGGCGCGTTGCGGCGGGGCACTGTCTTGCTCGGCGAGCTCGTCATCCACGGAAATCTGCAGCAGGTCGAGTACTTGATACGCCATGCTACGGCAGGCATTGGCCAGCGGCGTCGGCAGCGTCGCGGGCAACTGTTTTTGCAACAGCAACTTGGTCGCGGAAAGTGCGAATACCGGTTCCAGGATACGATCGCCATAGGGCGCCAGGAATTCGTGCACGGTTTTCTCCGCCGCCTCGCGTTGCCAGGCGTTGGTTGGCCACTGCATCGGCACGGCATAGGCGCGCGGAAACAATTCGAGGTCACGGATCACGGTGCGGGTATCTTCGTGCGAGTCGCGGAACGGCAACAGCACCAGATCGGCAAGTCCGTAAAGCTTGCGGTCCATTTCCGTGCGATTGCCGCCTCCGTCGATGACCCCCAACCAGGCTTTGAGAGCGCGCACCTTGTCGACAACCTTGGTCAGCGCTTCGCGCGAACGCGCATCGGCGGTCAGGTAGCGGCGGCTGGCGGGATCGAGCGGCTCGCGGTAAGTATCGGTGAGCACGCACACCGAACGCTGGCCGACCAGACCCATCCCCTGGCAGAGCATGTGGGATAAGGTGGTTTTTCCGGTGCCGCCCTTGTTGCCGATGATGCAGATGATGTCCGCCATAGTACCTCTCCTGTTCGACGTCCTGCTTGCCGCGATCTTGCGCGGCAGACCTGCGTCAGGTGAGGATTATTGGCGAAAGCATGCGGCGGTGATGCGGCGAAATGCAAGGCAATCGGGCCTTATTTCGTGCCGCACTCCACTCCGTCGCGGGCTGACATGCGGTAGCAATAGAGCCGCGTGGCACGGCGGTCGGCGAGCTCCACGACGCGCTCCGCTAGCGCATCGGGAACAGCAAAAGTATTACTCACCAGCAAACTGCCGGGACGCATTTCGGCGCGTGCCTGGCGCATCAGATCCGGCATCGGTACCGGCGACAGGAAGGCATACACGACATCGTACGAGTCTAGCGGGATGTTGCGGAAATCGCCGTAGCGGATGCTCAGGTTGGGCAGCGACGGACTCGCGAGTCTGGCCCACAACCACGGCAGAGGCGCGTGCTCGATGCCGAAAAACTCGGCGTCGGGACGCGCGCGCGCCAGCCTGCGCAGCAAGCCGCCGTGGGCGCAACCCAGATCGACCATGCGGCAGGGTGTGGCCGGCAGCAATTGCGTCAGTGCCCGCGCCGTGGGCGCATTCGACAGGTACAGCGGTACCCGGCTCCGGTCGGTACGCCAGTAAGTCAGCAACAGCAGGAGAAAAGCCGCGAAGTACCACCCGGGCGCGATGCCGAAGCGGTTGGCATACACGGCGGCGGGCAGGAAAACCAGGTGGATCGGCAGCCACCACGCCGGCGCCCGCAACTTATGGCTGGCCGCCGCGGCCAGCAAACCCTGCAGTGCCGCGGCGGCCAGCGGCGACTCGAACAGCGGCGGATAGACGCTCAGGGCAATCGCGAGGACGCCGCCGCCACCCACCAGTTGGGCGGCGATGGCGCCACGAAGCGGCGAAGGGGGAGGGTGCATGCCGCGATGATACCGCGCCGGGAAAATCCGATGAGGCTCCGCGGCACGCAATTTCATGAACTGCCAGGCATATCCACACTGATCTGCAACCGCCTGCCCGAGCAGCGATTCCCCTCCTCCCGGCCAAGCCTGGAGAATCCTTGTTACTTGACATATATTAATGTAATCAATATACTGCCGACTTTATTGCACCGCATCAATAAATCCTATCGGGATCGGCCTGAACGGTTCTGCTGGTACTCCCCGCAGGGGCGTTACCAAGAACGCCGTTCTGGCAGTCGTCGCTTCCCCGTGATCTGAAAATAGCCTTCCCGTAACGAGGAGTTCCACGTTGCGTCATGACGGCTGCCCATCCAGGCGTTCGGGCAACATGCCAACATGTGAAGGCGGCCAAAAAGGAGAAATCATGTCCAAAGCATTTGCTTTTCCTCTCAAGCACTGGAGGCTGCGAACGACCGGGTTTGCCCTCAACCAAATACCTGGCGACCTGGTGTCGGCAGTGATCCTGAGCCTGGTGCTGGCCATGCTGCTGCTCGGCAACCCGGCGGCGCGAAACGCGTTAAGCGCTTTCCAGACGACCATCGGCCTTGCCCCTGCCGCGCCATCCACCGAAGAAAGCAAGGAAATTACGCTGACCTCGGAAATGCGCGCCGCGTTGAATTTCGTGTCGCATCGCTATCGCGTTTCTGCGGAAGCGCTCGACCCGGTTTTCTTCGCCGCGCAGACGGCGGGACGGCAGCTGAATCTCGATCCGCTGCTGATCGTCGCCGTCATTGCGATCGAATCGAGGTTCAATCCCTACGCCGAAAGCGTCGCCGGCGCGCAGGGGCTGATGCAGGTCATGCCGCGCTGGCATCGGGACAAGATTCCGCAAAGCGGGGGCAGGCTGACGCTGTTCGATCCAGAGATCAATGTGCACATCGGCGCGCAGGTTCTGCGCGAGTCGATCCGGCGCATGGGCGGACTGATCCCGGGCCTGCAGCAGTTCGCCGGCGCCATGGACGATCCCGACCAAACCTATGCCAGCAAGGTGCTCGCCGAGAAACAGCGCCTGGAAAGCGCGGCACTGCTCGGACGCCGTGACTGATGAGGGGATTTGCTGCGCGGCGTCCCCCAGGAGGACTTCCGTCGGGGCGTCCCGCCATGGCCCAAGGCCACTTCCTTCGGGGCGGGGGACATCTTCC
>CAYHXK010000007.1:0-21210 GCA_964360125.1 uncultured Sterolibacterium sp. | reverse complement strand
ACCATGCTGGCCGGGTTGTTGGCGCCGCCGAAGGAGTCCTTGGCCATGGCGGTCGCAGCACCACCCATGCCCTTGGCGGTCATGCCATAGCCATGTGCAAAGTAGCCATTCGTTGCGAAAGTCGGAGTTGTGAAACCGGCGATGGCCAGCAGGGATACAATTTTCTTGAGTTTCATATTCGAGTCTCCTCCCTGTACGGGAAATGTAATTTTCAAGAGGTGGTTGGAACTTCTTCTTCAGGACAAAATCTTATTTATTTAAAGCACCGAGGACACGTTACGCCGTCCATTTGGGTTGCACAAGCGTTGCCGGGCGCCATCGAAACATAATGGAAATCGAAGTTGCAAAAAAACGACATTCTCAAATGAACAGGCTGACGTCGGCCTTCGCCGCTTCCGGCAAGAAGGTAGCGGCGCCGACAAAATCGAGTCCGTCGATAAAGTCGTCGTGGTTGAAGCCGAACAGCTCGACCGTCATCTGGCAAGCGAGGTATTTGACATCGGCTTCCTGTGACAGGGAGCGCAGTTCCTCGATGCTCGCCACGCCGGTGTTCTTGATGGTCTGCTGCATCAACAGTGTGGCGACCGTCTCGAAGCCGGGGATGCCGGCCTGGACCAGATTCGGGATGTTCCAGTTGATGCCCTTGAACCAGTCCGGCCCGAAGGGCATTTTCATCGGCATGCCGGGATTGCCCAGGGGGCTCACCTTCAGGTCGGAGATGTCTTTCTTGAGCAGGTTGAGACCATAGAATGTGAAGAAAATCTTCACGTCCCAGCCCAATGCAGCGGCCGTCGAGGCCAGGATGAAGGGCGGATAAGCCCAGTCGAGCGTACCCTTGGTGGCGATGATGGTCATCGCAGGCGTGCGGCTCTCCTCGCGCGTTTGCATCGCCTGCTCTATTCTCTGTGGCAGGATCTCATCCAGCCGACGCTGGATAAGTTCGTCGATGCTGGCAATCTCGGGGGCTGCACCCATATTTATCTCCTGGTTTATGCTCGGCCGAAACCGGCGGTTAATGATGATTTGTTGCGCGTAGAGCCTACTTGCGCTTGAGGTAAAACTCGAATTCCTTATTGTTCTCGGCGCTGGAAAGCAACTCATTGCCAGTCTGCTTGGCAAAAGCGGCGAAATCCTTGACGGAACCTGGGTCGGTCGACAAGATGCGCAATACTTGGCCACCGGTCATGTCATTCAGGGCTTTCTTGGCACGCAGTATAGGGAGCGGACAATTCAGGCCGCGAGCGTCAAGATCTTTGTCAAAGTTCATGCTTGTTCTCCTCTGGTATAGTTATTAGATAAACGTCGAACGCTAATATTACTTAAAATAATTTTCTTATGGGGAAAATTGTTTTTCATTGCAGTAGTCATCTGGGGAAATCGCCACAAGGAGCAAGCCATTCTGGATCGAAAAATAATTCTAGTCCATAAGTACCATCAATCCGGACGAAAACAGACGATCCGTTATACCATCGACTTTGCTTCATGCATCCCTGTAACCCACTCACTATGTTGTTTATTTTATCCTAACCATAAAATCTTGGCTTAACAACAACACATCCAGCACAATGAATTTATTTTTCCTTCTGTCGCTATTTAATCCGTTCTTTTCACTGGATTCTTTTAAAAAGCGGGTGCTATAATTTTGAACTGATCGGGGAAAAGCTCGATCAGAAAGAATTTAACTCATCACTCCTCATATTAAAAGGCTATCCAATGAAACAAACACTCCTCGTTGTTGCACTCGTCGCACTGGCCGTTAGCGCCTGCGGCAAGAAAGAAGAAGCCAAACCCGCTCCGGCGCCGGCGCCTATGGCTGCTCCTGCTCCTGCTCCGGCAACTGCCCCGGCTGATGCCGCCAAGCCCGCAGACGCTGCTGCTCCGGCTGCTGCTCCGGCTGTTGAGCCCAAGAAGGAAGAACCGAAGAAGTAATCGGGGTTTTCTTCAAAAAGCCAGCCTTCGGGCTGGCTTTTTTTCTGGTGCAGACCGCTTATTCCATTTCCAGATCATTTGTGACGCGAAGACGAGCCGCAGACAGTGCTAATTGCACGGCAAGGCGAAGTCGACGCCCCAAAGGAAGTCCCTTGAGGGACAAAGTCACGGATGATCTGGAAATGGAATTACACCCGCTGAAGTTCGCGCCAGGCAAACCCTTCCGTCTGGGAAGCCACGCCTATCCATTCGTCACCACAACCCATTACCCCTGCCAGCGCCGCACGAGCAAGTTGCTGCGTATTGTTCTGTTCGCTTAGATGGGCAGCAACAACATGTTGCAGGCGTGCATGGTCGAGTTCGTCAAGCAAAGCCGCCGCCGCCTGGTTGTCGAGATGACCGAAACGGCCGCCTATCCGCTGCTTGAGCATCCTGGGGTAGCTCCCTTTCGCCAACATCTCAATATCGTGGTTGCATTCAAGCACCAGTGCGTCGCAAGTACTCAGCATTTCTGTGATGTGCCGCGTGACGCTGCCTGTGTCGGTAAGAACGCCGAGTTTGTGGTGTCCATCGGAAAACACAAACTGCACAGGCTCACGCGCATCATGCGGGACCGGAAACGGATGGATCTCCAACTCGCCGACAGCGAACGGACGATGGCTGTCGATCACTCGAAAGCGGGGTGGAGCACCGCGATCGCTGGGCATGGCTACAAGCGTTCCATGCGTCAAAATGACTTCGAGATCATGGCGTCGCGCACACTTGAAAACGCCTGCGCTGTGATCGCTATGTTCGTGAGTAAGCAAAATGGCGGAAATGTCACTCAACTTTAGGCTCAAGCGCGCCAGGCGCGCAGTCAATTCGCGCGGGCCGAAGCCGCAGTCGAGCAATACCCGGCTGCCTCGCGCCTCGACGACCATCGCATTGCCGCGGCTACCGCTGCCCAGGGATGCAAAGCGCAGACCTTGCATGCGACTATCCCTCAAGCTGCCGCACCGACTGGATGTTCATGACTCAGTTCTCAAGACACAGGCTGAGAGCTTTGCGCCAGTCCGGCAGGATGATGTCCGCCTCCTGCGCCAGCCGGTCGCAGGCTAGGCGGGAATTGAGAGGACGCCTTGCCGGCAGCGGGTAGTCGCGCGTCGGGATGGCTGTTAGTGCGGGTTCGCGTGTGCGCAAGTGGCGGGAAAACTCGAGGATAGCCTGGGTAAAGCCATGCCAGGAAGCGGCTCCGTTGCACGCCAGGTGATAGAGCCCCTCCTGGGGCGTCTTGCGGGAGCAAGCCAGAGCCGTAGACTCCGCGATCATGCGGCTCCAAGTCGGAGCACCGACCTGGTCGTCGATGATGCGCAACTCCTCGCGTTCTTCAGCCAGTCTCAGGATGGTCCGGAGAAAATTCCTGCCGCGCAGACCGTACACCCAACTGGTACGGAGAATCAGGTGACGACAGCCCACGGCCTGAATCGCCTGCTCGCCTGCCAATTTGCTGCGACCGTACGCGTTAATCGGGTTGGGCGGATCGTCTTCATTGTAGGCTGTGTCCTTGCTTCCATCGAAGACATAGTCAGTGGAATAATGCACCATCAATGCACCAAGCTGCTTGGCTTCTTCCGCCATCACGCCTGGCGCCTGGCCGTTGATAAGCATGGCGAGACTGCTCTCGGTTTCTGCCTGGTCGACCGCCGTGTAGGCTGCGGCATTGACGATAAGATCGGGGCGCATCTCGCGGATCGTGGCGCGAATGGCGTCGGCGTCTGACAAATCGAGCGTTGTGCGGTCGAGAGCAACCACCTCGCCGAGTGGCGCCAGGGTGCGCTGCAATTCCCAGCCAACCTGGCCGTTCCTGCCGGTGAGGAGAATTCTTTTCAAGGATATACCTCGGCTTCACGCAAAAACGCACCGGAACTATCCTTGTCCGCCAGCATGGGCTCGCCCGGCAAAGGCCAGTCGATTGCCAGATCCGGGTCATTCCAGGCGAGACAACGCTCATGCTGCGGATACCAGTAATCGGTGGTTTTGTAGAGGAACTCGGCAAACTCGGAGGTAACGCAGAAACCGTGGGCAAAACCGGGCGGCACCCACATCATGCGCCTGTTCTCGGCCGAAAGCAGGTAGCCGACCCACTGGCCGAATGTCGGCGAGGAGCGGCGCAGATCTACGGCCACATCGAACACTTCGCCTGCGATCACGCGCACCAGTTTTCCTTGCGGATGTTCAATCTGGTAATGCAAGCCGCGCAACACATTTCTTGCCGAGCGCGAATGATTATCCTGGACGAACTCGGTATCCAGGCCCACATCCGCCAGGATTCGCCGGTTATAACTTTCAAAGAAGAAACCGCGCGCATCGCCGAAGACTTTCGGTTCGATCAGCAGGACGGCGGGAATGGCAGTCGGGATCACCTGCATCAGGAGTAAACCTTATCCCTGAGCAGGCCGAGCAGATACATTCCGTAACCGTTCTTTGCCAGCGGCTGGGCCAGTCGCTCGAGTTGCGCCGCGTCTATCCAACCCAAGCGCCAGGCGATTTCCTCAGGGCAGGCAACTTTGAGTCCCTGGCGTTTTTCTATAGTGCCAATGAACTGCGAGGCCTCCAGCAAGGATTCATGGGTGCCGGTATCGAGCCATGCCAGGCCGCGCCCCATGATTTCCACTTGAAGCTGATTCATTTCCAGATAGCGGCGATTGACGTCGGTAATCTCGAGTTCGCCGCGCGAAGAAGGCCGCAAGGCGGCAGCGATGTCAAGTACCTGGTTATCATAAAAATACAGGCCGGTCACGGCATAACGGGATTTGGGCTGTTGGGGTTTTTCCTCGATGCTGATGGCCCGGCCATCTTTATCGAACTCAACCACGCCATAGCGCTCGGGATCGTGCACCGCGTAGGCAAATACGGTGGCGCCGTGTGATGCTGCGCTGGCATGCAGAAGCTGCGCGGAAAAATCATGGCCATAGAAAATGTTGTCGCCCAGCACCAGAGCCGAAGAAGCACCACCGACGAAGCCGCGACCGATAATGAAAGCCTGCGCCAGTCCCTCCGGCGAAGCTTGTATGGCATATTGGAGATTCAGCCCCCATTGACTGCCGTCACCCAGCAGTTGCTCGAAGCGCGGTGTATCCTGCGGCGTAGAAATCAGCAGAATATCCCGCACGCCCGCCAGCATCAAAGTGCTCAGCGGGTAATAAATCATCGGCTTGTCGTAGATCGGCAAGAGTTGCTTGGAAACGGCCAGTGTCACTGGATGCAACCGGGTGCCGGCGCCTCCGGCGAGGATGATGCCCTTGCGTTTTGTCATGTAGCGTTCCTGCTCGAATAGTTCTGTTTCATCCAGTTTCTATATACACCGCTGACCACATGCTCGGTCCAGCCGTTGTTGGCCAGATACCATGCGACGGTTTTGCGCAGACCCGTCTCGAAGCTCTCCGCCGGCGTCCAGCCAAGTTCGCGCGCGATCTTGGTGGCATCGATGGCATAGCGGCGGTCATGGCCGGGACGATCGGCGACAAAGGTTTTAAGTTCGCCATATGCGCGGCCATCCGTGCGCGGCCGCAGTTCGTCGAGCAGTGCGCAGAGCGCGTCTGCCACGTCGAGGTTGGTTTTCTCATTGTGTCCGCCAATATTGTAAGTCTCGCCGGGGACGCCACGCTCGAACACCAGGCGCAAAGCCCTTGCATGGTCATCGACGTAGAGCCAGTCGCGCACGTTGTCGCCCTTGCCATAAATAGGCAAGGACTTGCCGGCAAGAGCATTGAGTATCACCAGCGGGATCAGCTTCTCCGGAAACTGATAGGGACCGTAATTGTTCGAACAGTTGGTGATCAGAACCGGCAGCCCATAGGTATGCCGCCAGGCTCGCACCAGATGGTCGGAAGAAGCCTTCGAGGCCGAATAAGGAGAATTCGGCCGGTACGGCGAGGCCTCGGTGAAGAGTCCATGGGCACCGAGGCTGCCGTAGACTTCATCGGTGGAAACATGATGAAAACGAAACTCGGGCCTGCTCTCAAAAGGTAATCCGGACCAATAACTACGGGTGGCTTCGAGCAGGGTATAGGTCCCGACTATGTTGGTTTCGATGAAGTCGGCAGGACCATGGATCGAGCGATCGACATGCGATTCGGCGGCCAGGTGGATCACGCCGGCCGGCTGGTATTCGACGAACAGCCGGTCCAGTGCAGCGCGGTCGCGGATGTCGGTATGCGAAAAGATGTGGCGTTGATTGTCCGCCAGCTCAGCCAGAGACTCCAGGTTGCCCGCATAGGTAAGCTTGTCGATATTGACGATGCGCCATTCGCTTTCGGCGATGAGCAGGCGCACCAGCGCCGAACCGATGAAACCGGCGCCGCCGGTGATGAATATGGTCGCGGCGCTCAAGCTGGCAGTACTCGATTTTTACCGGATCGCTTGGCCAGATACATCGCCGCGTCGGCGCGTTTTATGGTTTGCTCGGAAGGCTCGTCACGACTCTTCTCGGCGACCCCTGCGCTAAAGGTAATCAATAGCTTCTCGTTCTTGTTCATGAAGAATTTACGCGTAAGTTCGCGTTGCAGCCGAGTAACCGCCATAACGGCCTCATTGAGTGAGGTTTCCGGCAGCAAGATGATGAATTCCTCACCGCCATATCGCACCAGAGAATCCTGCGGACGTATGGTTTCCCGGGTGACGCGTGCCAGATGAACCAGAGCATCGTCGCCAACATGATGCCCATAGGTATCGTTGAGCCGCTTGAAGTTGTCGATGTCGAGCAGGGCAATGCATAGCGTGCTGTCGTACCTCTGGGCTTGCGCCAGTTCTCGCTCCAGCAACTCGTCCATGCCCTTGCGGTTGAGCGCACCTGTAAGCGGATCGTGCCGCACCATCTGGCTCGCCTGGGCAAGTTCGCCCTGCAATCGGGTTACCTCCTTCTCCGATTCGTCGACACGCTGACGCATCATTTGCATTTCGTCGCGCGAACGCTGTGCATTGAGTTGCGCAAGGCGCGTTTCGTGCATGACTTCGTCGAGCACATTGGAAAGCTCGGAAATGTTACTGGCCTTGCTGATCTTCTCGGCGCAACTTTCAATCTTGTCGTGGTAACCGCTGGTCGTCTCGGAAAAATCGGCGAGCCGGTCGACGAAACTGGCCAGCATGGCTTTAAGTCGATTCTGCGCTTCAAGCAATTGTGTCTTCAGAGCACTTTGCTTATAGATGACCTCCTTCATGCGCCGTTCGACGTCGTCGAGCTGGCGGAGGCTGAGAGGTTGCTGAAAAAGATCGAGCACCAACGCAATCTGGCCATTCATCCACTGATCGTCAAGCGCCAGTTCGCTGATGTTCTCGATAATAAGCTGGAGCAGATGAAGCAGTGCCTTCTTCAGTTCGGCTTGATCCTCGGTGACGAATTGCAGACGGTAGTTGAATTTCTTCATGAATTCCGTAAAGCTGGCAAGCTGCTCTGGAGAACCCATTGCGCGGATGTCTGCGGCCAGGCGTGTTGCTTCTCTGGCGAGGTCCGGCGTATCGACCAGCAGCTCAATACTGTTTTCGAGCAATTGGGCAATCAATTCCTGCAATTCTCTGTTTAGCTGCGGTGGCGAATTGCCAGCCGGCATCGTCGCCACTGTCGCCGACTTGGACGGCTTCTGGGCGGCCGGAGGGGCCGCCTCGGCTTTGCCTTCCGCCAGTTCCGGGCCAGATTCAACCATCTGGCCTTGCGACCAGGCGGTCAACAATGACTGCATGCGCGTAAACAGCAAATCGGGAGAGCTTGATGCCTTGATCACGCGCTCAATTGCCTCGCGCTTCTTGGCGGGAGTGAGTCCAACTTGGCTTCTTTCGAGTTGTACCATCAGCTCGTGGATCAAGGAAGACCATTGTGGCGGCTCGGCAGCGCTGGCGGTGGAGAATGCCTGCAAAGCGGATTTCATTGCATCCCAGCTCTTTTCACCGGCGGCAAGCTCGATCTGTCGGGCAAATCGCGTTTGCTCGGCAGACTTGCGGGGCAATGAGGCAGCCAGATTTCTTAGGGTCTTCTCGGGAAATATTTCCTGTGCGGTCGTACCGGCTATTTCGTGATACAACGCCAGGTAATTGTCCGGCGTGGGCAATGTGCGGCGCATAGCCAGCTGACGCAGTACTTCGCGCGCGATCTCCGAGGGTTGAGTGGGCTTGGACATAAATTATCCTTCGTTACTAACGTGGAATGAAGGCCAATAACGCCGCATCATTATTCCACAAGGCCATGCCTGAGTCCGTAATGGATCAGTTCGGCATTGGTTTCAAGTTTCATCTTGTCCAGCACGCGCTTGCGATATTCGCTGACGGTTTTGACGCTGATATTGAGTTCCTCGGCAATTTGCGTCAAGGTACGGCCGGCGGCGATCAGACAGAGGATCTGGTACTCGCGGTCGGAAAGCGCTTCGTGCGGCAGACGGTCATCATTCTCGGAAATGACATCGGCCAGTTTCATCGCCAACGACGGGCTGACATACTTGTGCCCGCTGGCCACCTGACGGATGGCGGTTACCAGCAGTTCCGGCGCGCTCTGTTTAGTCAGGTACCCGGAAGCACCCGCCTTGAGAGCTCGCACCGCATATTGCTCCTCGGGATGCATGCTAAGAATCAACACCGGCAAGCGCGGGAACTCCTTTTTCAGCATTTTCAAGGTATCGATGCCGTTGCGATTCGGCATCGATACATCGAGCAGCACTACATCCCAGTGCTGCTGGCGCGCCAAGTGCATCGCATCTACACCGTCGCCGGCCTCGCCAGACACGAGCAAATCGTCGGTCTCGGAAAGTATCTGACGCAGACCCTGTCGCACGATGGCGTGGTCGTCGGCGATCAAAACATGGATTTTATTTTCGCTCATTGGCTCAGAACAGGTTGCGTTGTGGATCTTCTTCGACTGTCGCTATGGCGTTGCTCTGGTTTGCATCCGGAACAAGCAGGACGATGTGGCTTCCGCCCTGCTCCGCCGTGGTGATATTGAACTCGCCGTTCAGACTACTCGCCCGTTCGCGAATGCCGCGCAGCCCGAAGGATTTGGGTTTATTCATGTCGGCTTCGGAGATGCCGCGGCCATTGTCGCGGATTTCCAACGCTATTTTGCCCTTTTCGCGGCGCAGCCGCACCACTACCAGCGAGGCATGCGCATGCTTGGCTACATTGGTCAGGGCTTCCTGCAGGATGCGAAACAGCGCCAAAGATGTCTTCTCGTCGAGTTCGATACCGTCATCGTCACACTTGACACGACAGACGATGCCAGTACGTTGGCTGAAGTCCTCGGCCTGACACTCGATTGCCGCCGGCAACCCGAATTCCTTAAGGATGCCCGGACGAAGTTCTCGCGCCACGCGGCTGACAGTGTTCATGGCACGGTCTACCAAAGCCTCGATCAGATGCGCCTTGTCTCGAAGCAGTGCTCCTCCCACCGGTTCGGCGGGCAGCTTGGCGCCGAGCAGCGCCGTATCGATCTTGATGGCGACCAGGGTGCTGCCGAGTTCGTCATGAATGTCGCGGGCGATGCGTTCCCGCTCCTCTTCCTTGGCGCTTTCGAGGTGAAAGGAAAGTTCCGAAAGTTGTTCGCGCGAACCTCGCAGTTGCGCTTCGATTTCCTTGCTGCGGGTGATGTCGGTGGCGATTCCCTGCCACTGAATGCCTCCGGCATCGAGGCGCTGCGGCGTCGAACGCAAATTTATCCACTTCACCCGCCCATTGCTAAGGATGCGACCTTCCCAGTTGAGCGTAGTGAAGTGCAAGGCTGATTCCTCCAGCATTCCTTCAAGGGCAATGCGGTCTGATACATCGATGGCTGCAAGGAAGCGCTGCGGCGTTGCGAGTAATTCGTGCTGTTTAATGCCGAAAAGCTGATGGCAGCCTTCGCTGACATAGGTGAAACGCAAGCCACTGTCCGGCTCGATTTGCAACTGAAATACCATTCCTGGCAGGTTGGAAGCCAGGGCACGGAATCTTGCCTCACTCTCCTTGAGCATTTCCAGAGCAGCGCGGTGATCGGCGCGGTGGCGCGCGTCTCGAACCTCGCGCTCAATCACCGGAACCAGGCGCTCCAGTCCTCCCCGGGCGAAGCAGTCATGGGCGCCGGCGCGCATCGCCCGCGCCGCGGTCTTGTCGTCGATGTTGTCTGAAATCACGATGAACGGCAGGTCGAAATCCAGTTCCTGCATCAGTTTCAGCGCTGCCAGGGCTGTCAAACCGGGCAAGCGATGTTTACAGAGTATGACATCCCAAGCCTGTGCCAGCAGAGCAGCCCGCATCTCTTCGGCGCTGCTGACAAGCGATGACTGCGGCTCATAGCCTGCCTCGCGCAAACGCACCAGCAACGACTCGGCATCGTCTTCGAAGGCTTCGACGAGTAGCAGGCGCAGCCTGGAATCTTTGGGTTTAGCGGCAGAAGCCATAGAGCTGGAAGAGGTGATACATAAGCCTGTAGAGTGTAGCGGAAAGTGCGGTCGGACGGCTATAATCCGTCCCTATTATGTTTCTTGGCCGGCGTAGCTCAGTTGGTAGAGCAGCGCACTTGTAATGCGAAGGTCGGGAGTTCGATTCTTCTCGCCGGCACCAGTTCAAAAATACGATTCCATAGCGTTTCAACGGCATGAATGACCGTGAACCTCGCCTACGCCTCGACAAATGGCTATGGTCGGCGCGCTTTTTCAAGACGCGCAGCCTGGCAGCGACTGCAATCGACGGCGGCAAAGTCCGGCTTAATGCGCAGCAGGTCAAACCGGCAAAGGAGGTCAAGCGAGGCGACAGGATCGATATCTCCAGCGGCGAGCTACTTTGGACGGTCCTTGTTGAAGGCATCAATGAGCTGCGCCGGCCAGCATCCGAGGCACGCCTGCTGTATACAGAAACGCCAGAAAGCCTGGCCAAGCGGCAGCATGTTTTTGAACTCAACAAACTTGCACCGGCCCCGGGATCCGATCTGCGCGGTCGACCGACCAAAAAAGCCGGGCGTCAGATCAGGCGTTTTTCCGATCCCAATTGATACTTCGGCCCTAGAGACGGTCCACTAAAACTGTCCCTGCAATCAGTCTTTCCGCCCAGCCTTTTCTGAAATGTACAGACAATGCAATTGGACAGCTAGTCCAGGGGAAACTCTTAGGCAGTATAATTAAATTTATATATACGATTTTCATACTTCCAGGAGCCGTTCATGAACCATAAGACATTGCCGTTGCTGGCGATTTTGCTGGCTGTCGGAGCAACCGAGGTTTTTTCCGCCGAGGAGAAAGTCAAGCAGAATGCGGCATCTGTCGTGAAAAAAACCGATGTGGCCCCTTTTGTTGCCGATCACGACCGTAAAGGCGCGGATATTGTCAATGCAAAATGCATTGAGTGCCACGGCACGGGAAAACATAATTCACCGCGCATCGGCGACCAGGCTGCGTGGCTGGCTAAGGCCCACAAAGGGCTTGATGCAATGGTTCTTGCCGCAATCCGTGGTCACGACAAAATGCCGTCACGGGGCGGACTGCCAGAACTTACCGACGCCGAATTCAGAAGTGCAATCTTCTACATGTTCACCAAAAGCATGATACACCCCGACAACAAGTAAGTCGCTGACGCAGTAGCGGATCCAGAAGATCTGAAAGTGGGGAAATGGCCAATATCCTGATCGCCTATTCAACCATTGATGGCCACACCTTAGAAATTTGTCATCGGTTAAAACATGTGATTGAACAACAATCTCATAGGGTCGCACTTTTCTCGATTGAGGAATGTCCTGGGAAAGACCTGACGGTTTACGACAAGATCGTGATTGGCGCCAGCATCCGCTATGGGAAGCACAGACCGAATGTTTTCGGCTTTGTCCGGAGTAACCAGCAACTTCTCGACAGCAAACCCAATGCCTTTTTCTCGGTGAATGTGGTTGCGCGAAAACCTGGCAAGAGCCGGCCGGAAACCAATCCCTACATGCAACATTTTCTCAGGAAAACATCCTGGAAGCCCAAGCAATTAGCCGTCTTCGCGGGAAAGATCGATTACCCGAGATACAATTTCCTTGACCGCCTGATGATCAGGTTCATCATGTGGATCACCCATGGACCGACCGACACCGATACCGTCATTGAGTTTACCGACTGGCATCAAGTTGAGGATTTTGGGCGGCTGATCTGTAAAATGTAAGCTGCTTACGGACAGCTTGCGCCTGCAGCGATACGCAGCATTTCATCGATGCGGGTGAATTTCTCCCGTGGAAACCCTCCTGCCGCGCCACGCGCCACCTCTGCGGCGTTTATTTTCTGCCACCCTGAATAGTCCACCACCTGCACTTTTCGCTCCTCTAACAACTGGTCCAATCCCTTTCCGCCAGGCTTGCTACTCGCCTGACCCGGCGTCAGATCGGCAATGATCAGTTCCGCTACCGCCAGGGAATCGGTACGATTGGCGGGAATCACACCTTGCGGACCGCGTTTGCACCACCCTGAGGCGTATACCCCGGATTCCACCCTGCCCAGTTGGTTGGCGACGATACCCCGCTGCTCGTCGAAGGGCATTCCGGGAATGGGTAAGGATCGGTATCCAATGGCAGTAATCACGGCATCTGCGGATATTTCGAAAGTCGCGCCGGTTCCCACACAACGGTGATTTACCACCTTCGTCAGCTCCAGTTTCAGCTTGCGTACCCGGCTCTCGCCGAGCACAGCGACCGGAGCGGCGTTGAACAGAAAGTGCAAGCGAATTGGTTTCTCGGGCTGCTCGCCGCGGGCTGCAAAGCCACGCAGCACCTCGAGGTTTTTCTCGATCAGTGTCCTGCGTTCTTCGGACAACTCAGCCGGCAATTGGGTCGGAATCTGCCTGGCATCGATCATGGTGGCGACACGCGCCAGTTGGCCGATTTCAGCCAGCTCTGCGGTGGTGAAAGCCGCCTCCAGGGGACTGCGGCGGCCGACCAGCCAGATGTCGGAAAATGACGTTGCGGCAAGCTTTTCTCGCGCATGAGCGCATAAATCGGAAGCAGCCAGTTCTTCCGTGGTCTTGCCAAGCAGACGGGCAATGTCGAGCGCGACATTGCCGTTGCCGATGATGACGAGGCTGCCGCCATCGAGGTGCGGATCGAGGTCGCGTGCCGCGGGCAAACCGTTGTACCAGGCGACGAACGCGGCGGAACCATAGACGCCATCCAGGTCTTCACCGGGAATCTCCAAACGGCGGTCATTCAGTGCGCCTATTGATATTACAACGACAGCATAAATCGACTTGAGCTCGGCATAACTCACGTCTCGCCCAATCTCAACATTGCCGAGAAAACGCACGTTTTCCCTGCCCAGTACACGCTCCAACTGACGCGCAATATTCTTGGTGCCCTGATGATCTGGGGCGACGCCGCCGCGCAACAGGCCGAGAGGCGTCGGCAGGCGGTCGAGCAAATCGATGTGGGCATCAGGATATTTGCGCGACAGGGCATCGGCCACATACAGGCCGGACGGACCGGAGCCGACGATGGCAATGGGCACGGCGCTCATGTTCAGGCCTGCTGGCAGTCCTTGCTCAGGATGCCGCCGAAGCGCGCATAAAAATATTCCTCCGCTTCAGGCAACGGGCCGGCCGAGGTTTCCAACACTTCCATCAGGTATTGCTCGGCCTCGCACTGGGTAACGCCGTAGAGCTCGCGACACATCTGGCGGGCGATGTCGCCGGGCCAGTCTTTCGGCAGCAGTTGTTGCGGAAGTTGCGGGTCGCGCAACAAGACACGACGAAACTCATGAATCAGCAAAGTGCGTACCACAAAGCACTGCTCCGGATCGAGCGAACCGGTCGATTTCAAGGCACGCAGCAGCGGGCGGAATCGATCCGTAAACCGCTGGTAATCCTTGGCTATGGTCCCCAGATTCCAGCAGTCGTGCACCAGACCCTGCAAGGGCCGGATGCTCGGGGCGTCGAGGGTATGCGCCTGCATCACGACCACCTTGTCGCGAACTCCGTTGCCTTGCAGGATATCCAGTAGAGAACCACTGTCGTCAGAAGGGTGCGCCAGCACACCGGGCGCAATGATACCGTAACCTTCCCATAGCAGTTCCTTGCGCAATGCCTCGCGCTGCGCAGCGGACAAGTCGACACTGGCGGTCAACACCAGTTGCCAGCCGCCCTTCCACAGCGTATGCGGCTCGTCGTAGATGCGCCGATAGGCGTGCTCGAAACGGCGCCGGCCGGTGGCGGTGAGGCTGTAGAAACTCTTGCGGCCGATCTGCTCGGAGACCAGCCATTCTTCCTTGGAGAGACGGAACACGCTGGTGCGCACCATGCGTTGATTCAGGCCTAGCGCCTCGACCAGGCGGATAAAACTGCCCAGCCACACGGTGCCGCCGTGTGGCGCGATCGAATCGCCGTAGATGGTAATAATCAGCGAATTCGCGCGCACTGGCCGATCGGCCAGGAAGTTGTCGATCCATAGTCTGACGGAACGGCTTTTCATTCTAGGAAAGTAATATCCCGTTCTGTCCAGTACATCGCTTCACGATGACCGGCAGCTCACAATGATTTTCCGTGCACTTGCGCCAGCAGTGATTGCCCGTACAAATTCGCTTACTGAATGACGGCGGGAAAATTCTCAGAAAGATCTTATCTAAATAGAAAATACGCGTTCACGTCCGGCGCTTGCGCATGTGCTTGCCCGGGGTGGAGGGTTTTCTGTCCAGCTGGCGCGATGGCGATTGCGACATGGGTTTCGAGGCATTGCCGGACGGCTTTTTAGGTCCCTGGCTGATCTCGATCTCGATAATTTCGTCCCACTGGGCATCGGTGCGCAAACGCTCGGGGATTGCCAGTAGTTCGCGCAGCCTGGCTTGGGGTGAGCGTGGTTGTTCATCCGTAGTCATACCTATTTCCTTTTCAGACGCCATGCCGAAGACAGAATGTGCGTTTTTCACTGGCGGTGAGACACTTCATCGCGTACTCGGCTTTTGCCGCCGCGGATCTATCGGCATATTCAACACTCATCAGCAGCCGTCGCGGTGGATGGGAGCGAGTATATCGGGCGCCCTTGCCACTGACGTGCGCTTCAAAGCGTGCCGCGACATCAACGGTGATGCCAGTGTAAATGCTACCGTCCTCGCATTCAATCATATAGAGATACCAAGCCATCCTAACGCCCGGCGATCAAAAAACACAAGTGTATAAGCGAATCCCATCCACAGCGTAATTTTAACTCCAACTACGCATTATGCACCTTGTCCCCGCTCATCCTGCTCCAAAGTCCGGCAAAAAGCCGCGCGGACAGGCTTTTCGGCTGATGTCCCAAGTGATATCACTTGCTCTGCGGTCAATATTGCGCCGTATTTTGTTATAATTAACGGCTTGTCTTCTCAGATAGGCAGGCACTCCGCCTCAAGGCTCGTCCTTGGCGCTGAGGCGGCAGCGAATACAGTGAATGCGATGCCGCATTGAAGTCTGAATACATTGTGCTTTAAGCATTTATCGCAGTTTCAACCTTGAACATTGATTTCTGGAAATAGATCATGCCGGCCATTACTCTGCCCGACGGTTCCAAGCGCCTTTACCCGCAACCTGTCACGGTGGCGGAAGTAGCGGCTGCTATCGGTGCCGGTCTGGCCAAGGCAGCCCTGGCCGGGCGGGTTGACGGCAAGCTGGTCGACACCTCGCATCTGATCGCCAACGACGCCAGTCTTGCCATCGTCACCGACAAGGACGCTGACGGCGTCGAAATCATTCGTCATTCGACCGCCCACCTGCTGGCCTATGCCGTCAAGGAATTGTTCCCCGAGGCGCAGGTAACCATCGGTCCGACGGTCGACAACGGTTTCTATTACGACTTCGCCTACAAGAGACCATTCACCCCCGAAGACCTGGCGCAGATCGAGCTGCGCATGGCCGAGCTGGCCAGGCAGGACTTCCCGGTCGCGCGTGAAGTCTGGCCGCGCGACCAGGCCGTCGAGTTTTTCCAATCCATCGGCGAGCACTACAAGGCGGAACTGATCGCCGCGATTCCCGCGGATCAGGAGGTTTCCTTGTACCGCGAGGGCGATTTCGTCGATCTCTGCCGCGGCCCGCACGTGCCATCCACCGGCAAGCTCAAGGTCTTCAAGCTGATGAAGCTGGCCGGCGCCTACTGGCGCGGCGACCCGAAGAACGAACAGTTGCAGCGCATCTATGGCACGGCCTGGGCGAAGAAGGAAGAGCTCGATACTTACCTGCACATGCTGGACGAGGCGGAGAAACGCGACCACCGCAAGCTCGGCCGGCAGCTCGACCTGTTCCACCTGCAGGAG
This sequence comes from uncultured Sterolibacterium sp., assembly GCA_964360125.1. Classification (GTDB taxonomy): domain Bacteria; phylum Pseudomonadota; class Gammaproteobacteria; order Burkholderiales; family Rhodocyclaceae; genus JACRAR01. The sequence goes on along the minus strand of CAYHXK010000007.1, from coordinate 5,050 downwards.
GAGGCGCCCGGCATGGTGTTCTGGCATCCCCATGGCTGGCTGCTGTGGCAGGAGATCGAGCAATACCTGCGCGGGGTGCTCAAGCAGCACGGCTACCAGGAAGTCAAGACCCCGCAGATGATGGATCGGGTGCTGTGGGAAAAGTCCGGCCATTGGGAAAATTTTCACGAAAGCATGTTCACCACGGCGTCGGAAAATCGCGACTACGCCGTCAAGCCGATGAACTGCCCCGGCCATATCCAGATTTTCAACCAGGGCATCAAAAGCTACCGCGAACTGCCGCTGCGCCTGGCCGAGTTCGGCTCCTGCCACCGCAACGAGCCTTCCGGCGCGCTGCACGGCATCATGCGGGTGCGCGGCTTCGTGCAGGACGATGCGCACATCTTCTGCGCCGAAGACCAGGTGCAGGACGAGTCCGTCGCCTTCATCGACCTGCTGCGCAAGGTGTATGCGGACTTCGGCTTCACGGAAATCCTCGTCAAGCTGTCGACGCGGCCGGACAAGCGCATCGGTTCCGACGAGGCCTGGGATCGCGCCGAAGCCGCGCTGGCCCAGGCGCTGGACGCCAAGTCGCTGAAATTCGAGATGCAGCCGGGCGAAGGCGCCTTCTACGGCCCGAAGATCGAGTTCTCGCTGAAGGATTGCCTGGGGCGGGTCTGGCAATGCGGCACCCTGCAGATCGACTTCTCCATGCCGGGCCGCCTCGGCGCCGAGTATGTCGGCGAAGACAACGCCCGCCACACCCCGGTAATGCTGCATCGCGCGGTGCTCGGCTCGCTGGAACGCTTCATCGGCATCCTCATCGAACATCACGCCGGCGCCTTCCCCTTATGGCTCGCGCCGGTGCAGGTGGTGGTCATGAATATCTCCGAAGCCCAAGCCGATTACGCCGAAACTGTGGCGGAAAAACTACGCGCGGCGGGCTTGCGGGTTCAATCCGATTTGCGCGGAGAGAAAATTAACTATAAAATACGCGAACATAGCTTGTTGAAGCGGCCTTACCAAATCGTCGTCGGCGATAAGGAAAAGGCTGCCGGGATGGTCGCCGTGCGTGCCAGAGGCAATTTGGATCTCGGGCAAATGTCCCCAGAATCGTTGATCGAGCGTCTCTTGCAGGAACGGGGCGTACGAGATGCACGCGGATGGGACCCCGCGACGACCTGATTTATAGTTTATTTGGAGAACTGAACCATCGCCCAGGATAAGACGCAGCGCGTCAACAATGAAATAACCGCCCCCGAGATTCGTCTGGTAGGGCTGGATGCCGAACAACTTGGAATCGTTGCGCTGAAATCGGCGCTCGCTTTAGCCGAAGAAACCGGTGTAGATCTAGTGGAAATTGCACCGATGGCGGTTCCGCCGGTGTGCCGCCTGATGGACTTCGGCAAGTTTAAGTACCAGGAAGCCAAGCGGGCGCACGATGCCAAGCTCAAGCAGAAGCAGATCCAGGTCAAGGAAATCAAGTTCCGTCCGGGTACCGACGAAGGCGATTACAAAATCAAGCTGCGCAACCTGATCAAGTTTTTGCATGAAGGCGACAAGACAAAAGTTACGCTGCGTTTTCGCGGACGTGAGATGGCTCACCAGGAATTCGGCATACGCCTGCTGGAACGGGTCAAGGCGGATCTGCTGGAGCACGGCGTGGTGGAACAGTTTCCCAAGATGGAAGGCCGCCAGTTAGTGATGGTGCTGGCGCCGATCAAGAAAGTAGCGGCAAAATAAAGAATCCGCCTGCGCCGTCAGAATGTGACGTTGTGACGACGTGAGCGAAACAAGTGGCTGCGGGTAATCCAAGCGCCTTCATAGAGAAGGCCACCCGGCGCCATGTTAAAAAAGGAGTTCTTCGATGCCGAAGATGAAAACCAAAAGCGGGGCCAAAAAGCGCTTCAGAGTGCGCGCCGGGGGCAGCATCAAGCGCGCCTCTGCGTTCAAGCGTCACATCCTGACCAAAAAAACCACCAAGTCCAAGCGCCAGTTGCGCGGGACCACCCCAGTCGTTGCCGCCGACGTGAAGTCCGTCCGCGCGATGCTGCCCTACGCGTAAGGAGAGCACGACATGCCAAGAGTCAAACGCGGTGTAACGGCGCGCGCGCGCCACAAGAAGGTTCTCGACGCGGCCAAGGGTTATCGCGGCCGGCGCAAGAACGTCTATCGTATCGCCAAGGAGGCGGTGATGAAGGCGGGGCAGTATGCCTACCGCGATCGTCGCCAGAGAAAACGTCAGTTCCGTGCCCTGTGGATCGCCCGTATCAACGCCGGTGCGCGTGAGCTGGGCATGAATTACAGCGGCTTGATGAACGGCTTGAAGAAGGCTGCCATCGAGGTCGACCGCAAGGTGCTGGCCGACCTGGCGGTATTCGACAAGCCCGCTTTCGCGGCGATTGCCAACCAGGCCAAGGCCCATCTGGCTGCGACCGTCGCTGCCTGATAGGTTGTAACGCAGGAAAAGGAGGCCATGCCTCCTTTTTTTGCGCAACAATTCTGTATGCATACCATCGAGCAACTCATCTCGCAAGCCGCCACCGAGTTTGCCGACATCGACGATGCCGGCAAACTGGAGCAGGCCAAGGCGCGCTATCTGGGCAAGAGCGGATCGCTCACCGAGTTGCTGAAAAGTCTCGGCCAACTTCCGGTGGAACAGCGGCGCACCGCGGGCGCCGCCATCAACCGCGCCAAAGATGCGGTGGAGGCGGCGCTCAACGCCCGCCGCGACGCCCTCAAGCGGGCGGCGCTGGAGACCCAGTTGGCCGCCGAAGCTCTCGACGTCACGCTGCCCGGGCGGGGCCAGGGGCGCGGCGGATTGCATCCGACCATCCGCACCCTGGAACGCATCGAGCAACTATTCCGCTCGATCGGCTTCGAGGTCGCCGACGGTCCCGAAATCGAGACCGACTGGCATAACTTCACCGCGCTGAATACCCCGGAGAATCATCCGGCGCGCTCCATGCACGACACCTTCTATCTTGAGGATGCTCCCGGCGTGCTGCTGCGCACTCACACCAGCCCGGTGCAGATCCGCTACATGCGGGCGCACGTGGCGCAATACGGCCATCTCGAACACCTGCCGGAGATTCGCATCATCGCCCCGGGCCGCGTGTACCGGGTCGATTCCGACGCCACCCATTCGCCGATGTTCCACCAGGTCGAGGGCCTGTGGGTGGGCGAATACGTCAGCTTTGCCGACCTCAAGGGCGTTGTCGCCGATTTCCTGCGGCGTTTCTTCGAGAGCGACGATCTCAAGCTGCGCTTCCGCCCGTCTTTCTTCCCGTTCACCGAGCCGTCCGCCGAAATCGATGTGGCGTTCATGGGCGGACCGATGGAAGGCCGCTGGCTGGAGATCGCCGGCTGCGGCATGGTGCATCCCAATGTACTGCGTCACGGCGGCATCGACCCGGAACGCTATACCGGCTTCGCCTTCGGCATGGGACCGGATCGCCTGACCATGCTGCGCTACGGCATCGACGATCTGCGTCTGTTCTTCGATGGCGACCTGCGCTTTCTTTCGCAATTCAGCTGAACACCTGCGAACTTACCGACACTCATTCAATATGCAGTTTTCCGAACAATGGTTACGCAAGCTCGTCAATCCGCCGCTGGCGAGCGGAGAACTCGCGCATCTGCTGACCATGGCCGGCCTCGAGGTCGAGGAGATGCGCGCGGTCGCGCCACCCTTCAGCGGCGTCGTGGTCGCGCAGGTGCTGAGCGTCGACCAACATCCGAACGCCGACAAGCTGAAACTCTGTAGCGTCGATGCCGGACAGGGCGAGCCCTTGCAAATCGTCTGCGGCGCACCCAACGTAGTTGCGGGCATGAAAGTGCCGTGCGCCCTGGTCGGCGCCGAATTGCCCGGCATCCGCATCAAGCAGGCCAAGGTACGCGGGATCGAATCCAGCGGCATGCTCTGCTCGGAGCGCGAACTGGGGCTGTCCGAAGAGCATGGCGGGCTGCTGGCGTTGTCCGAGGCCGCAACGGTGGGCCAGAATATACGCGACACCCTACAGCTCGACGACACACTGTTCACCCTCAAACTCACTCCGAATCGCGCCGATTGCCTGTCCCTGCAGGGCATCGCCCGCGAGGTCGCGGCCCTCAGCGGCGTCCCTCTGACCCTCCCCTCCATCGCCGCCGTGCCGGCCGCTCATGATCGGCAACGCGCCATCCTGCTGGATGCGCCGCAGGCCTGCCCGCGCTATTGCGGCCGCATCGTCAGCGGCGTCAACGCCGGCGCGGCCTCGCCCGACTGGCTCAAGCGGCGCCTGGAGCGCAGCGGCATCCGCGCCATCGGCGCATTGGTCGACGTCACCAACTACGTCATGCTGGAACTCGGACAGCCGCTGCATGCCTTCGACAATACCCAGCTCGAAGGCAGCATCCGGGTGCGCTACCCGCAAGCCGGCGAGCAGCTCAAGCTGCTCAACGCACAAGTGGTCACCCCCGCCGCCGACACCGCCCTGATCGCCGACGAGAAAAACGGCGCCCGCGCCCTGGCGCTGGCCGGCATCATGGGCGGCGAAGACAGCGGCATCACCAACGCCACTACCGAACTGTTCCTCGAAAGCGCCTTCTTCGCGCCCGCCGCCATTGCCGGCAAGGCACGCGCATTGGGCTTCTCCAGCGACGCCTCGTATCGCTACGAGCGCGGCGTCGACTTCGACTTGCAGCGCAGCGCCATCGAACGCGCCACGCAACTGATCCTCGACATCTGCGGCGGCAGCCCCGGCCCGGTGGTCGAAGCCGTGGCCCCGGCCGATCTGCCGCAACGCGCGCCGGTCAGGCTGCGCAGCGCCCGCGCCGCCAAAGTGCTCGGCATCCCGCTCGGCGTGGCGCAGATCGAAAAGCTGCTGCTGGGCCTGGGCTTTCCGCTGCGCCGCGAGGCCGACGATTTCCTGGTTACACCACCGTCATATCGCTACGACATCGAAATCGAAGAAGACCTGATCGAGGAGATTGCCCGCCTGCACGGCTACGACAACATCCCCTCTCCCCTCCCCAAGGGCCGGCTGGCCATGCTGCCGCAACCGGAAGCCAAGCGCACGGCGATGCAGTTGCG
>CAYHXK010000006.1:0-21637 GCA_964360125.1 uncultured Sterolibacterium sp. | reverse complement strand
CGTCGGTAATCGAAATCACGTTGGTCGGCACGAAGGCGGTGACGTCGCCGGCCTGCGTCTCGATGACCGGCAGCGCGGTGAGGGAACCGGTCTTGCCCTTGACTTCGCCGTTGGTGAATTTCTCCACCCAGGCCTCGGACACCCGCGCGGCCCGCTCCAGCAGACGGCTGTGCAGGTAGAAGACGTCGCCCGGATAGGCTTCGCGCCCCGGCGGACGACGCAGCAGCAGCGACACCTGGCGGTAGGCCCAGGCCTGCTTGGTCAAGTCGTCATAAATGATCAGGGCATCCATGCCGCGGTCGCGGAAGTACTCGCCCATGGTGCAGCCGGAGTAGGGTGCGAGGAACTGCATGGCGGCGGACTCCGACGCAGTGGCGGCGACGATGATGGTGTATTCCATCGACCCGGCTTCGGTCAGCTTGCGCACCACGTTGGCGACGGTCGAGGCTTTTTGCCCGATGGCCACGTAGATGCAGAAGACGTTCTCGCCCTGCTGGTTGATGATGGTGTCGACCGCCACGGCGGTCTTGCCGGTCTGCCGGTCGCCGATGATCAGTTCGCGCTGGCCGCGTCCGATCGGCACCATGGCGTCGATCGACTTCAAGCCGGTCTGCAGCGGCTGCGACACCGATTTGCGCCAGATCACCCCGGGGGCGACTTTTTCGATCTTGTCGGAAAGCTTGGCGTTGATCGCGCCCTTGCCGTCGATCGGTTCGCCCAGGGCATTGACCACTCGGCCGAGCAGCTCGTGGCCGATCGGCACTTCGAGAATGCGGCCGGTGCATTTGACCGTATCGCCTTCGGTGATGTGTTCGTATTCGCCCATGATCACGGTGCCGACCGAGTCGCGCTCGAGATTCAAGGCGAGACCGAAGGTATGGCCCGGGAATTCCAGCATTTCGCCCTGCATTACGTCGGCCAGGCCATGCACGCGGCAAATGCCATCTGACACCGATACCACGGTTCCCTCGGTACGGGAGGTCGCGGCAAGGTCCAGTTTCTGGATCCGGTTCTTGATCAGATCGCTGATTTCAGAAGGATTGAGGTTCATTTGGTAAAACTCCTAATTCTGTAGCGCTATGCTCATAGCGGTGAGCTTGCCGCGGATCGAAGCATCGATCACCTGGTCGCCGACCGCGATGCGCGCACCGCCGATCAGTTCCGGGTCGACATTGACGGACGCCTTTATTCTGCACTTGAAGCGTTGCTCCAGGTTGGCCACAAGTTGCGCGAGGCTGGCTGTGTCGAGCGGGAAAGCGGAGGTAATCTGCGCGTCCTTGACTCCTTCATGAGCGTTTTTCTGCTCCAGAAACAGGTCGCGGATCTCGGTTATGACGGCCAGACGTTGATTCGCTACCAGCACGCGGACGAAATTCTTCTGGTCGGGGTTCAAATTGCCGCCAACAGCATCGAGCAGCATCTGCGTCAGATCATTTTCCGCCAGACGCGGGTTGTCGATGCACAGACGCATGTCTGGATGAGTAATCACCGACAGCATGCGCTCCAGCGCCTCGGACCATTCGGCCAGCGCATTGCCTGCCAATGCCAGTTGGTAGGCCGCCTCTGCATAGGGTCGAGCGAGGGTGACATTTTCCGCCATGGCGCGTCAGAGCTCCGATTTCAGGCTGGCCAGCAACTCTGCATGCACCTGGGGATTGACCTCCCGGCGCAATATCTTCTCGGCGCCAGCCACCGCGAGTTGCGCCACCTGGTCGCGCAGGCTTTCCCTGGCGCGCTGGGCGGCCACTGCCGCCTCGCCTTCGGCTGCCAGGCGTGCCTGATTGACGATGCGGGCGGCCTCCGCGCGCGCATCTTCGATGATATGGGCGGACTGGCGTTCCGCGCCGCCGATCATCTCGGTAGATCTCTCGCGGGCTTCGCGCAAGGTGTCGGTCGAGCGATGCTGCGCCAGTTCCAGGTCCCGCTTGCTGCGTTCTGCCGCAGCCAGGCCTTCCTCGATTTTCTTCTGGCGCTCGGTGATGGCCGTCAGCATGGGCGGCCAGACAAACCTCACCGTAAACCAGATGAAAAACGCGAAGGCGATCGCCTGGGAGATCAGGGTCAAATTGATATTCATGTTGCTCCCTTGTGCCCCGTGGGTACTTGTGCCCTGTGGGTAGCCGCAGATCAATGCGCGGTTTGGATGACGGCAAGCAGCGGATTGCCGAACGCAAACAGCATGGCCAGTCCGACGCCGATGATGAAGGAAGCGTCGATCAGGCCGAGCAACAGGAAAACCTTGGCCTGCAGCGCATTCATCAGTTCCGGCTGGCGGGCGGCGGCTTCGAGGAAGCGCGAGCACATGATGCCCACGCCGATGCATGCGCCGGCGGCGCCAAGGCCGATGATGAGGCCGATGCCGACGCCGGTATAGGCTTGGATCATGGCCAGATATTGGAGTTTGTCCATTTGCGTTCCTTTCGAACTAGCAGGTGGTTAAGAGACGATTGATAAGATAAAAAAGCTTAGTGACTTTCGTGCGCCATCGAGATATAGACGATAGTCAGCATCATGAAAATGAAGGCTTGCAAAGCGACGATCAGGATATGGAAGATAGACCAGCCGACGCCCAGAATCGCGCCGAAGACGACTCCGCCAATCCCCGTGGCGGCCCACATGCCCAGCAGCATGAAAATGATTTCGCCGGCATACATGTTGCCGTACAAGCGCAAGGCGTGCGAAAGGGGCTTGGAAACATACTCGACCAGATTGAACAGCAGGTTGAATATCCACAGCAGCGGGTTGGCTCCGAAAGGAGTACAAAACAGTTCGTGTATCCAGCCGCCGAATCCCTTCACCTTGATGCTGAAATAGATCATCAGGATCCACACCGATAGCGCCAAAGCGAAAGTGGTATTGATGTCCGCCGTGGGTACGCCGCGCCAGTTGTTCTGTCCCAGCACATACCGGTAGAACAGCGCCATGATGTCGATCGGCAAAAAATCCATGGCGTTCATCAGCAGCACCCAGACGAATACCGTCAGCGCCAGCGGTGCGACGAACTTGTGGCGCTCGCCATGAAAAATTGCCTTGGCCTGGTCGTCCACAAACTCGATCGCCAGTTCGACAAAGGCCTGCCGCCTGTTCGGCACACCCGAAGTAGCACCGCGCACTACCCACCAGAGAAAGCCGAAACCAACCACCCCCAACATGACAGCCGTCAACAAGGAATCAATATGCAGCGTCCAGAACCCCCCATCGCCGATCGGCTTGGTCAGAAAGGTCAGGTGGTGATTTATGTAGGAGGTTGGAGTAAGGGCTTCAGTCGACATGGTTCTTGCCCGTATCCGGCGAAACGGGGTTGCGGAGGAAAATTGCCATCGAAAAAATGATTACCGCGAGGATGAAGGTGCCGATAAATCCAACGACCACTACATCCTTGTAAGTCGCCAGCACGAGCCACAGCAAAACGATGATGACTCCGACTTTTGCGGCCTCGGCCTTGAATATCTGGGTAAGCCCATCCCAAGCCATTTCTGGCGACAGGGACCGCTTCTGTTGCGAGGAGGCCAGCCAGGCAAAGGCCAGCCCGCCCGCCATGGCAACCACGCCACCCAGAACCGCGGATATCGCTCCGTGCGCTCCTGCCAGCCAAGCGCACACAATAGCCAGCAAGCTTGTCAGGACAAGCTGCCAGCCCATCACAATGCGGAGAGGTCTCTGAATATTACCCATGCGTTTCTTGCCCTCTCCCCCACTCACCTAAGCATCGTGACAGGCCTCACTAGAAGGACATATTTAAATATTATAATTTCCCGTCTCCATGTGAGTCAATTAAAAACCCTGAATATGACTATTTGCGCAACCTTTCGAGTATTCCGTCGAGTTGCTCGAGGCTACTGAAGCGGATCGTCAGGCTGCCAACACCCTTTTTATTTGCAACCAGCTTGATCGGCGCCCCGATGGTGTCGGCGAGATCCTCTTCCAAGCGCAGCAGATCACGGTCGATTTTTTGGGCTGTAGCCTTCTCCACCGGCGGCTTAAGTTGCCGTTGCACCAATCTTTCGGTTTCGCGCACTGACAATCCTTTATGCACGATCTGAACTGCCAGCCGCGCCTGGTCGGCCTTGCTCAAAGGCAACAGGGCGCGGGCGTGGCCCATGTCGATCTCACCGGAGAACAGGCATTCCTGCACCGGCCTTGCCAAGTGCAGCAGGCGCAGCAGGTTGGAGGCCGCCGAGCGCGAGCGGCCGACAGCATCGGCTGCCTGTTGGTGGGTCATGTCAAATTCATCGATCAGGCGCTGGATGCCGGCAGCCTCTTCGAGCGGATTAAGATTCTCACGCTGGATATTTTCAATCAGCGACATGGCCAGCGCGGCTTCGTCGGGAATATCCCGCACCAACGCCGGCACCTCGTGCATTCCCGCCAGTTGCGCCGCGCGCCAGCGCCGCTCGCCGGCAATGATCTCGTATTTCCCGTCGCTCACAGGTCGCACCAGAATCGGCTGCATGACCCCCTGAACCCGGATCGAGGCTGCCAGTTCGTTCAGGGAATCCTGGTCCATGCGTGTGCGCGGCTGATACTTACCGGGTTGCAGCGCGGTGACTTTCAGGGTGTCTTGGCGTATCGGCTCGGGGCCGGTATTGGCATCCAGCAGTGCGCCAAGGCCGCGGCCGAGACCTTTCTGTTTGGGTGGATTCATTTTTGCTTCTCTCCTTTTACATCGTCTTGACGCGTTCGATCATCTCTATCGCGAAAGCCTGGTAAGCCTGTGCGCCTTTCGCCGCCTTGTCGAACAGCACCCCGGGAATGCCGTAACTGGGCGCTTCGGCAAGCCGGACATTACGCGGCACAATAGTCTTGAACACCTTGTCGCCAAAATGCTGTTCCAATTCGGCCGAAACCTGATGACCGAGAGTTGCGCGGGTATCGAACATCACCCGCAGCAAGCCGATGATCTTCAGGTCGCGATTGAGGTTGGCATGCACCTTCTTGATGGTATTCACCAGATCGGACAAGCCTTCCAGCGCGTAATACTCGCATTGCATCGGAATCACCACGCCGTGCGCGGCACACAGACCGTTCAAAGTTAGCAACGACAGCGAGGGCGGACAGTCGATCAGGACGAAATCGTAATCATCGACATGCTCGGCGAGAGCCTCTTTCAAGCGCATCTCCCGCCGCTCCAGTCCAACCATTTCTACCTCGGCTCCGGCCAAGTCGCGGTTGGCCGGCAGCACGTCAAACTTGCCGCTAGGCGAGCTAGTACACACTTCAGTCAGGCTGGCCAGTCCGAGGAGAACCTGATACACGGTTTGGTCCAGCGCGCGCTTGTCCACCCCGCTCCCCATGGTGGCGTTGCCCTGTGGATCGAGATCCACCAGCATAGTACGCTGGCCGCTGGCGGCCAGGGCCGCGGCAAGATTCACCGTGGTGGTTGTTTTACCGACCCCGCCTTTTTGTTTGGCAATGGCAAAAATATGCATGGCTATTCCCTTTAGGACCTTTCTATGACGATCAGATGCCGCTCCGCTTCCAGCCCCGGTACGGCTAGAGGAATACTCCGAACCACTCCCCAACCGGCGGGTAACTGGGCAATCTCCTGGTGCGGATAAACCCCCTTCATGGCCAGCAAGCGGCCGCCCGGCGCTAGCAAATGGACGGATAGCCGGACAAACTCGGCAAGACTGGAAAATGCCCGTGAGATCACTACTTCAAAAAGCCTAGTCTTTGCCATATCTTCGACTCGAGCGCAGTGAACGCTCACATTTTCGAGCCTGAGTTCAATCTTCGCCTGTTGCAGGAAACTGGCTTTCTTCTGGCTGGTCTCGATCAGTGCCACCTCCATCAGCGGTTTGGCAATCGCCAGCGGAATACCCGGCAAGCCGCCGCCACTGCCTACATCCACGAGGGAAGGTATATCGGTTGCGTCTACCTGCAAATGCGGCAGCACTACCAGGGAATCAAGCAGGTGCTGGCCGATCATCGCCGCCTCGTCGCGCACCGCAGTCAGGTTATAGGTACGGTTCCACTTAGCCAGCAGGGCCAGGTAGGCGTGTAACTTTCCCTCTGTCCCCGCCGCTAGATCGAGCTTGAGCCGCACGATGCCGTCATGCAGTTGTTCGCTGGTGACCTCGCTCATGCCCTGCGCTTCTCGTATAAGGCGTGACGCTTCAGGTGCACCAGCAGCAATGAAATTGCCGCTGGAGTAATGCCTTGAATCCGCGAAGCCTGACCTAGGGTTTCCGGGCGCAGTTGGCTGAGTTTCTGCCTCGCTTCGACGGACAAGCCATGCACCGCGCCATAATCAAGATCTGCAGGCAGGCGCAGCATTTCGCTGGACCGGCTCTTGGTCACTTCCTCCTGCTGGCGCTCAATGTAACCCTGATACTTCGCCTGAATTTCGACTTGCTCGACCACCTGGGGGTCGCCGATGACTTCGCCGGCCGAACTTAGATCCTTCGTCAAGGTCAATAGCGAGGCATAACTCACCTGGGGCCGCCGCAGCAGATCGAACAATCGGTACTCACGCTCCAGCGGTTGGCCGAGGACGCGCAGGGCGTCGGCCGCCGCGACGATTTTCGGATTAATCCAGGTTGCCTTGAGTCTCTCGGTCTCGGCGGCGATGGCATCCCGCTTGCGATTAAACGCCTCCCAGCGAATATCATCGACCAACCCCAACTCGCGGCCAAGCTCGGTCAGGCGCAGGTCGGCATTGTCCTCGCGCAAACTCAAGCGATACTCGGCCCGGCTGGTAAACATCCGATAGGGTTCGGAAATTCCGCGGGTTATCAGGTCGTCCACCAGCACCCCGAGATAGGCCTGGTCGCGCCGCGGACACCAGGCTTCCCGACCCTGCACTTGCAACGCAGCGTTGATGCCGGCCAGCAAACCCTGCGCGGCGGCCTCCTCATAACCGGTCGTGCCATTGATCTGGCCGGCGAAAAACAAGCCGGCTATCGACTTGGTCTCGAAGGAAGACTTGAGATTGCGCGGATCGAAGTAGTCGTATTCGATGGCATAACCGGGACGCAGGATATGCGCCCCCTCAAGTCCGCGCATGCTGCGCACCAACGCCAATTGAACATCGAATGGCAGACTGGTGGAAATGCCCTGCGGGTAAACCTCCTGGGTGCTCAAACCCTCCGGCTCAAGGAAGATTTGATGACTGTCCTTGCCGGCGAAACGATGGATCTTGTCCTCGATAGAGGGACAGTAACGCGGGCCTACGCCTTCGATCACCCCGGTGAACATGGGCGAACGATCCAGGCCGTTACGAATGATCTCGTGGGTACGCGGATTGGTGTGGGTAATCCAGCAGGGAACCTGGCGGGGATGCTGCTCCCGCCTTCCCAGATAGGAAAACACGGGAACCGGATCGTCACCGGGCTGAATCTGCAGCGCCGAATAATCGATGCTGCGGCCATCGAGGCGTGGCGGCGTACCGGTCTTGAGACGGCCCACCGGCAGTTTCAATTCCCGCAGGCGCTGCGACAAGGAGATGGACGGCGGATCGCCGGCACGGCCAGCCTGGTAATTGGACAAGCCGACATGCACCAGGCCACCAAGAAATGTCCCTGCAGTCAGCACCACCGCCGCTGCCTCAAATCGAATACCGAGTTGAGTCACCACCCCGGTAACACGGTCTCCCGCCAGACTCAGGTCGTCCACCGCTTGCTGGAACAGGGTCAAGTTGGGCTGGTTCTCCAGCCGCCGACGAATCGCCGCCTTGTAGAGCATGCGGTCGGCTTGGGCACGGGTCGCCCGAACCGCGGGGCCCTTGCTCGAATTGAGAATGCGAAACTGGATACCGGCCTCGTCGGTGGCTGCCGCCATGGCGCCGCCCAGGGCATCGACCTCCTTAACCAGGTGTCCCTTGCCGATTCCCCCGATAGACGGGTTGCACGACATTTGCCCGAGCGTTTCTATATTGTGCGTCAGCAGCAAGGTCTTCGCGCCAGCGCGCGCAGCGGCAAGTGCCGCCTCGGTGCCGGCATGACCGCCGCCTATAACAATCACATCAAAACGGGTGGGGAACAGCATTTGGGCAGATCGACAGAAAAAGGCGCAATCATACGCCCCTGGCTGGAAAAACTGAATTGTTTCACGTGAAACCAGGAACCGCAGCAGCCATGCCACTGGTTTCACGTGAAACATCCTGCCAAACCCGCCCTCGCCAATTGCCGCGGTGCTTACCGATTCGCCGACCCCAGACCAAGATAGCTTTCGATGACTTTCGGATCTCCCGCCAGATCCGCAGCCGGCCCTTCCAGGGCAATCTCGCCGGTTTCCAAAACATAAGCATAGTCCGCCAACTGCAGCGCGGCGCGGGCATTCTGTTCGACCAGCAGAATGGAAACCCCGCTCTTCTTCAGTTCCGCAATAATCCGGAAAATCTCGCGTACGATCAACGGCGCCAAACCCAGACTAGGCTCATCCAGCATCAACAGCTTAGGTTTGGCCATCAGGGCGCGGCCGGCCGCCAACATCTGCCTCTCCCCACCGGACAGGGTAGAGGCCAGTTGGGCATGGCGCACCTTCAGGGGCGGGAAAGTCTGATAGATCTGCTCCAGCGTTTCGCGTTGGTCGCGATTACCCAGACGATGGCGCATATATCCGCCCAGGAGCAGATTGTCCTCAACGCTCATATCGCCGAACAGTTCGCGCCTTTCCGGCACCAGGTTCATCCCCTGCGCCACCAGCCTTTCAACCTCCATTTCCTTTTGCAACTCGCCCAGAAAGCAAATCTCGCCCCGGCTGCGCGGCAACAAGCCCATGATAGCGGAGAGCATGGTGGTTTTTCCGGCGCCATTCGGACCGATGACAGTGACGATTTGACCCCGGGCGATCTTCAGATTGACATGGTGCAGAGCCTCGACCTTGCCATAGGAGACACACAGATCATTGACTTCGAGGATGGTCTCGCCGCTCATTCCACGCCTCCGAGATAGGCTTCCAATACCGCCGGATCCTGTCGCACCTGCTCCGGCAAGCCTTCTGCGATCTTCTCCCCAAACTCCATCACGACCACCCGGTCGGCAAGTCCCATGACGAAGTCAACATCGTGCTCGACCAGCAGGATGCCCATGCCCTCGGCGCGCAGACGCCGCAACAGATCCGCCAACGCCTGCTTTTCCAGATAACGCAAGCCGGCGGCCGGCTCATCCAGCAATAGCAATCTGGGATCCGCCGCCAGCGCCCGCGCGACCTCAAGTATCCTCTGTTGGCCCAGCGCCAAACTGCCGGCCTGGTCGAACATGTGATCCTTGAGGCCAACCCGCTCGATCTGCCGGGCCGCTTCAGCCATCAGGCGGCGCTCCTCGGTTCGCTCCAGGTGCAGCAGCGCCGCCATCACGCCCCGGCAACCTCTTAGATGGGCGCCGATGGCGACATTCTCCAGCACGCTCATGGTCGGCAACAGGCGCACGTGTTGAAAAGTGCGACACATGCCGAGTCGGGCAATTTCACGCGATGCCAGTTTTTCGATCCGCTCGCCGAGAAAAACGATCTCGCCCGAAGTCACCGGATCGACGCCCGAAATGCAGTTGAACATGGTGGTTTTGCCGGCGCCATTGGGGCCGATCAGCGCCAGCACTTCGCCTGACCGCACCGAAAGATTCATGGAATTGCATGCCACCAGTCCGCCGAAGGACTTGACGGCATCCCTCACCAACAGCAGCTGCAAGCCAGGTTGCGGAAGAGGCGCCCTCTGCAAAGGCTCGGCTTGCGGCGCCAGCCTGCCCTTCTTGGGTCCGCCGCCACTCCCTCCCCCGCTGGGTAGAAAGCCCTGCAAGATCGGCCAGAGTCCGTTGCGCGCCCGCTGCAGCATCACCACCATCATCATGCCAAACACGATGACCTCGTAATTACCGCTGCTGCCGAAGATCTTCGGCAGCAAATCCTGCAGCCACTGCTTGAGGATGGTGATAACACCGGCGCCCAGCAAGGCCCCCCAAACATGCGCAGCTCCGCCCAGAACCGCCATGAACAGATATTCGATGCCAATCTGCAGACCGAACGGGGTTGGATTGACGAAGCGCTGCAGGTGCGCATAAAGCCACCCCGAGAGACAGGCAAACAGCGCGGCAAGCAGGAATATCACCATCTTGGAACGGGCGGTATCCACACCCATCGCTTCGGCCATCAAGCTGCCCCCCTTGAGCGCCCGAATTGCCCGACCTTCCCGTGAGTCCAGCAGATTCCGGGTGAGCCACACGGCAACCAGCAACAGAACCCAGATCAGGTAATAAAACTCCCGCCCGAACCTCACTTCCAGGCCGAACACAGACAGCGCGGGAATGCCGGTGATCCCGGTGTGCCCGCCGAGAAACTCGAGATTGCCAAACAGGAAGTAGATGCTGATGCCCCAGGCAATCGTCCCAAGCGGTAAGTAATGCCCCGAAAGACGCAAGGTCAGGACGCCTAGCGTCACGGCCACCACGGTAGTAAGCGCCAACCCCAGAATTAGCGCCAGCCAGGGAGAGGCGCCGAAAGGCGTCAGCCAACCGGGCAGGTCTGTGGCCGTGGTCAGATAAGCCGTGGTGTAGGCGCCCAGCCCGACGAATGCCGCTTGGCCAAAGGAAGTCAATCCGCCCACCCCGGTAAGCAAGACCAGTCCCAGTGCCACAATCGCATACAAGCCGATGTAGTTGAACAGGGTTACATAGAACTCCGGCAGCACCTGGGGGAAAAGCGCCAGCAGAGCGAGAAACCCGGCAAGGATGAAATCCTGCCGCCTCATTGCTCGCCTTCCTCGACATGATGCGTCGCCAGCGAACGCCATACCAGTACCGGAATGATCAGCGTGAAAACGATGACCTCCTTGAAGGCGCTGGCCCAGAAGGAAGAATAGGATTCGAGCAGACCCACCAGGAGCGCTCCCGCGGCGGCCACCGGGTAACTTGCCAGCCCGCCAACAATCGCCCCGACAAAGCCCTTTAAGCCTATCAAGAACCCGGTGTCATAATAAATCGTGGTCATCGGGGCGATCAGAATTCCCGAGAACGCCCCGATTAACGCCGCCAACAGAAACGACAGCTTGCCTGCCGTCACGGTGGAGATGCCCACCAGCCTGGCTCCGGTACGATTAATGGCTGTGGCGCGCAAAGCCTTGCCATAGAGGGTGCGCTCGAAAAACAAATACAGTGCGGCAATCAGCAATACGCTGGAGACCAGCACCCAAACAGTCTGGCCGGTGAGATGGATGCCGCCGAGGTCGAATGTGGCATTGCTGAAGGCCGGGGTACGCGAACCCTCGGCACCGAAAAACAGCAGGCCGAGTCCAACCAGAACCAGATGCACCGCCACCGATACAATCAGCAACACCAACACCGAAGCTTCCGCCAGCGGCTGGTAGGCAAGGCGATAAATCATCGGCCCGAGCGGTACCACCAGCACCAGCGACAGCAGAATTTGGGCCAACATCGGCAACTCGGCAGGCTTGATCAGGAAGACGAATACTGCCGCCGCTGCGGGGTAGGCCATATTCAACAGCAAAATCCGCGGGATGCGCCGCGCTGCACCGGCACGCTGCGCAATCGCGCTATCGATCAGGGCGACGACCAAACCGGCACCCAGCAACAGCCAAAGCGTACCAGGCGTCTTGCCGGTCTGGAGGCTGGCCAGGGTCAGCGCCCCCAAGGCGACAAATTCGCCTTGTGGAATGAAAATCACCCGGGTGACGGCGAACACCAGCACCAGCGCCAATGCCAGCAGGGCATAGATGGCGCCATTGGTGATGCCATCTTGCCCCAGCAAAAGCGCGATTTGCAGATCCATGCCGTAGCTTTCGAGAAAAACAAGGGCGCCGCGGTTATCCGAGGCGCCCCTGGCAGACGATCAGCGGGTCACGAAAAACATCGGCACCCTGACGCGGGTATTACTGAGACAGCTTCCACTTGCCATCCTTGATCTGCACCATGACGCGAGCACGCTGGTCGAAACCGAGGTGATCCTGCGCGCTCATGTTGAATACGCCATGCGCTCCGACCAGATTCCTGGTTCCTTCCAGTGCCTCGCGCAGAGCCGCGCGAAATTCCTTGGTTCCAGGATTGGCCTTCTTCAGCGCAACAGGAATTGCATTAGCCAGCAACAGGCCGGCGTCCCAGGCATGGGCGCCAAAAGTGGAAACGCTGCCGGCGCCGTGAGCCGCCTCGTACTTCTTGATGTATTCCATTGCCGTCTTCTTGATCGGATTGGAATCCGGCAACTGCCCTGCCACCAACACCGGCCCAGCCGGCAGCCAAGTGCCTTCGACGTCCTTGCCGCCGACGCGCAGGAAATCGTTGTTGGCCACGCCATGGGTCTGGTAGATGGTGCCCTTATAGCCCCTCTCCTTGAGCGCCAATTGCGGCAGCGCCGCCGGTGTGCCCGCGCCAGCGATCAGCACGGCATCCGGATTGGCCGAGACCATCTTCAGCACCTGGCCGGTCACCGAAGTATCCACACGGTTGTAACGCTCGCTGGCGACGACCTTGATGCCGCGGGCTTCGGCGATCTTGGAAAACTCGCTCCACCAGCCTTCGCCATAGCCATCTGAAAAACCGATGAAGGCTGCTGTCTTCACCCCGGCCTTGTTCATGTGCTCGGTGATGGCGATCGCCATCTGGGAGTCGTTCTGCGGCGTCTTGAACACCCAACGACGCTTGGCATCCATCGGCTCGATGATACGCACCGAGGCCGCCATCGAGATCATCGGCGTCTCCGCCTCGGCGACGACGTCGATCATGGCCAAAGAGTTAGGCGTGATGGTTGAGCCGAGAATCACGTCAACCTTGTCCTCGCTGATCAGTTTCTTGGTGTTGGTGACGGCCTTGGTGGTGTCCGAGGCGTCGTCGAGAATGAGGTAGTTGATCTTCTGGCCGGCGATAGTGGTCGGCATCAGGGCAAAAGTATTCTTCTCCGGGATACCCAGCGAAGCGGCCGGGCCGGTAGCCGAAACGGTAACGCCGACGTTGATATCGGCATGCGCCAGGGAAGTGAATGCGACAATGCCCAGTACGGCCAACAGCGACTTGATTTTCATGGTTTCCTCCTGTGGATTTATCTTGGGTGGAACACTGGCTTACGCAAGCAGAATTTAATTAGACTTCAACTGTTTACGATACCAGTTTTATATATTTTTTACTTTTTTTGAATCATAACGCACCCCACCCGGCCTACGCAAATGTATCGTAGCCGAATTTTGCGATCAGCACAGTCGCTACCGCCAGGAACATCCAGCGCACAAATCCGCTGCCGTGGCGCAGGGCCAGATGCGTACCGAGCAGCGCACCGGCAATATTAAACACTGCCATCATAGCCGCCAGCGCCCAAAACACGTGTCCGCTGGCGCCAAAATATAGCAAAGCCGCGCCATTGGTGCCAACATTGACGATTTTGGCGGCGCTGGAAGCGCGCAGAAAATCCATGCCGAAGAAGCGAATAAACAGGAATATGAGGAAACTACCGGTGCCCGGGCCGAAAAATCCGTCGTAGAAGCCGATCACCGCACCCAGCAGCACCGCCCAAAGCATATCCGCCTGGCCGTGCTGTCGATTTTGGTCGATGCTGCCGAAATTCTTGCGGACAAATGTATAAACCGTCACCGCTACCATCAGTATCAGCACCATGGGCCGCAGCAAATCCCTTGGCAACCACGCTACCGACATGGCGCCGAAAAATGAAAAGATGAAGGCTGCCACCGCAGCCGGCAGGACCGCTCTCCAGGGAACAGGAATGCGCCGCGCAAATCTTATGGCGGCGCTGGCAGTGCCAAAAATGGCCGAGAACTTGTTGGTGCCGAAAATCGTCGCGGCGGCAGCTTGCGGCAGCGCCATGAACAGCGCCGGAATCAGCACCAGTCCGCCACCGCCGACCACCGCATCGACCAAGCCGGCGAGAAATGCCGCTCCAGCCAACATCAGCATATCGACGCCAAAGGCCATTTACTTGCCGATGCAGAAGCGAAAAAATATTTCACCGAGCAAGTCATCCGCGCTGAACTCGCCAGTGATCGCAGCCAAAGCCTCCTGCGTCAAACGCAGCTCCTCGGCACACAGTTCGCTTCGATTGATTTCTGCAGCAGCCCGTTCGAGATGGGACTCGGCTCGGGCAAGCGCCAGCAGGTGCCGCTCGCGGGCGAGGACGACATCCTCGCCATGCATCCGCCAGCCGGCGACTCGCAGCAGTTCATCATGCAGCAAGGCTATGCCGGCACCCGTCAGGGCCGATAAAAACAGGTGAACCTTGCCGTTTTCCTCGCGCCTGCCGGACGACACACCGGCGAGATCGCACTTGTTGTGCACAATGACACGGGGCACGCCATGCGAGGCCGGCAGTCTCGCAGCGATATCAAAATCCTCTAACGCCATTCCGGCGCGCGCGTCAACCAGTTGCAGAACCACATCGGCCCGCTCGATCTCGCGCCAGCTTCTTTCGATGCCGAGCTTTTCCACGCTATCCTCGGGTTCGCGCAAACCGGCGGTGTCGATGATATGCAGGGGGATGCCCTCGATCTGGATGGTTTCACGCACCGCATCGCGCGTCGTCCCGGCGATGTCGGTGACGATGGCGCGCTCCTC
Organism: uncultured Sterolibacterium sp.; assembly: GCA_964360125.1. Taxonomy (GTDB): domain Bacteria; phylum Pseudomonadota; class Gammaproteobacteria; order Burkholderiales; family Rhodocyclaceae; genus JACRAR01. Next base: position 7,133 of record CAYHXK010000006.1, on the reverse strand, counting down.
GCCGGCCAGGCGGTTCAGTAACGAGGACTTGCCGACATTCGGCTGACCGGCCAGCACCACCTGCAGGCCGCTGCGCAGCAGGCTGCCCTGCCGGGCGCGGGCGCGGAGGCTGGAAAGATCGTTGCGCATCGCCGCCAGGCGTTCCGCCGCGTGCTGCTCGCGTAAAATCCCGTCCGCATCGATTTCCTCGTCCGGAAAGTCCAGCGTCGCCTCGATCAGCATGCGCAACTCTATCAAACGCTCGACCAGGCCATGCACCGCCAAAGAAAACTCGCCGGACAGCGAACGCAAAGCCGAGCGCGCCGCCTGGGCGGTGGCTGCATCGATCAGGTCGGCGACCGCTTCGGCCTGCGCTAAATCCAGTTTGCCGTTGAGATAGGCGCGGCGCGTAAACTCGCCCGGTTCCGCCAGTCGTGCGCCGAGTTCCAGGCAGCGTTGCAACAACAGATGCAGCACTACCGGGCCGCCATGGCCATGGAGTTCGAGTACATCTTCGCCGGTGAATGAATGCGGGGCCGGGAAAAACAGCAGCAGGCCCTGGTCGAGCGGTCGCCCATCGGCGGCGTGAAATGTGGTCAGGCTGGCCAGGCGTGGCTGCAAATAACGCGCGGGTTTGCCGCCCAGGGCCTCGGCCAGAGGCTGCAGGGTCGGTCCGGAAACGCGTACCACGCCGATGCCGCCCCGCCCCGGAGCAGTGGCGATCGCGGCGATGGTGTCGCAAAAGTCGCTAAGCTTTGTTGCCACCCTCGATCAGACGGGTAATCTGCCACTGCTGCGCGATCGACAGAATGTTGTTGACTGTCCAGTAAAGCACCAGGCCTGAGGGTGAAAACATGAACATGGCGGTGAACACGATGGGCATGAACAGCATCACCTTGGCCTGGATGGGGTCCGGCGGCGTCGGATTCAGCTTGGTCTGGATAAACATGGTCGCGCCCATCAACAGCGGCAGGACGAAATAGGGATCCTGGGCGGAAAGATCCTGGATCCAGCCCAGCCAAGGGGCATAGCGCATCTCGGCGGTACCCAGCAACACCCAGTAGAGGGCGATGAACACGGGAATTTGCACCAGGATCGGCAGGCATCCGCCCAGCGGATTGATTTTCTCGCGCTTGTACAGCTCCATCATTTCCTGGTTGAGCCGCGCCTTGTCGTCGCCGTAGGTTTCCTTGAGCTTGGTCAGCTTGGGCGTGACCAGCTTCATTTTCGCCATGGATTTATAACTGGCGGCCGAGAGCGGGAAAAATATCAGCTTCAGCAACACCGTCAGCAATATGATGGCCCAGCCCCAGTTTCCCACCAGTTTGTGCAGCAATTGCAGCACCCAGAACAAGGGTGCGGCAATCACCGTCAGCCAGCCGTAGTCCACCACCAGGTCGAGTCCGGGGGCTATCTTCGCCAGTTTGTCCTGCTCCTGCGGTCCCGCATAAAGTTGCACGCCGATCTTGCCGGTGGCGCCCGGCGCAATCGTCCCGACCGGCAGGATCACGCCGACGCCATACAGGTCGTCGCCGATCTTGCGGGTGAAAAACTCACGTTCGGCTTTGACTGGCGGCAACAAGGCGGCGACGAAATAATGCTGAACCATGGCGATCCAGCCGTTGTCGGCCTTGGCTGCGTGCTTGGCCTTGCCCTTGGCAATGTCCTCGAAGTTGATTTTCTGAAACTTCTCCAGTTCGGTGTACACCGCCGGCCCGGTGAATGTCGGCATCATGTCCGAGTCACCCTCCGGCGCCTTGCCGTCGCGGGCGATCTGGAAGTAGGCGTGCGGGCTGACCGGAAGCCCCCCCTGGTTAAGCACCTCGTGGGCGACACCAATCTCATAGCTGCCACGCTGGAAGGTGTAGGTCTTGACGACCCGCAGACCACTGGCGCTGGCTGGCGCCTCCAGGCGCACCTCGAGGGTATCCTGTCCCTCCTTGAGGCGATACTCGCTGGCGGGGAGCTGATATAGGCTTTTGTGATTGGTCTGGCCCTCCCCGGTCAGGCCGCTCTGGGCCTCATAGAAATGCTGCACACCATGGTCGAAGAGTACAAAATTCTTGGTTTTATCCTTGGTGGCGCGCTGTTGGGTCAGTTCCAGGTGAACCAAATCCCCGCCCTGGGCGGATATCTGGGCCACGAAGAGATCGGTGGTAACCACTAGCTTGACCGGCGTGGTCGACGCCGCTGACGGGGCGGCCGACGCCGGCGGCAACACTGCCTTTCCCGCCGAACCTGCAACGCCGGGTGTCGGGGTGGGAATCGGAACCGCGCCGGCGGTAGGAGTTGCCGCCCCCTGCGTCGTCACGGCGGATACCGGTCGCGGTTGGCCCTGTTTCTGCCATGCCTCCCAGAGCATGATCAGGGAAAATGAAAATACCAGCAGCAGGATCAGACGTTGATTGTCCATCGACACTTTCTCGGATTAAGGCGCCAGAATCGCTCGGGCGATTATAAAGAGTTCAACCTATTGGTCATTGGTCCATTCGAAGTTCCACGAACTAGGGAACCGGATCGAATCCACCGTGATTCCAAGGGTTGCAACGCATCACGCGGCGCAGCGCCAGCCACAGACCCTGCAGTATCCCATGGCGCCGCAAAGCTTCGATGGCAAATTCCGAGCAGCTCGGATGAAAACGGCAGCGAGAGCCGAGCAGCGGGCTGAGAGCATACTGGTACAGGCGTAGCAGACCTACCAGGGGAGAAATCAGCAGATTTTTCATCGCGGCAAACGCGTCAGTAATTGCTCGACATCGGCGCGCCAGGCACGGCGCATTTCTAAATCCAGGCTGTGACCAGAGGGCTTCGATAACCGCAAAACCAGGTCGTAATGCGGCAGAGTGGCACGTGCCTGGCGAAAAGCTTCGCGCGCCAGGCGTTTCAGCAGATTACGCTGCACCGCGCGGCGTGCCAGTTTTTTCGCTATGACCAGCCCGAGACGGGCACTCGCGCCAGGTTCGGCAGCCGTCGTCGGAGTGGCGCGGTAATGCAGGTCGAAGTAATTGCCCCGCAGCACGCGCCGCGCCGCGAACACCGAAGAAAATTCAGCCTCGGCATGCAGCCTGTGTTCGCTACGAAAACCGAGATCCAGGCCCACAACGTTCGCAGTGTTCCCATCCCGCTCCAGCACGGAACGTGGTTTCAAACACCCAGGCGGTGACGGCCCTTGGCGCGACGCGCACGGATCACGGCACGACCGCCGCGGGTGCGCATGCGCACGAGAAAGCCGTGGGTGCGTTTCCGGCGCACGACCGAAGGCTGATAAGTGCGTTTCATGGCAATTTTCCTTGCAAAAAGAACCCGCAATTACAACTTTTCAGGGTTAATTTGTCAAGTGGTATTTTTCATCCAGCCTGTGGATAACTCATCAAAAACCCGCTAGAATGATCTCAGCAGTTATTCCGTTGAGGGGATCGAAAAGCCACCATGCGGAATTAAATATATAATAATATCAATCTATTACACACTACTCGACGGGTTTCCCTGCAAGATGAGTGAATTCTGGTCAGCCTGTCTGAATCGGTTCGAAAAAGAACTTCCGGCACAGCAGTACAACACATGGATTAAGACCCTGCGCCTGGAAGGCGATGACGACGAATGCCCGTCCTCTCCCGGTCAGCCTCCTACCCGTTTGCGCTTGATTGCACCCAATCGTTTTGTTCTGCAATGGGTGCGTGAACGTTATCTCGATCAGATTCAGGCATTGAGCCTGCAATATTTTCCGGAACCGGTAAGCATCAGTCTTGCGCTGGGGGAGAATAATTCCGCCGTCAATGTGCCGCCGGTCGCCCCTCAACAACCACCGGCAAGTTCAGCCTCCGCCACTGGCGCCGCGCCCAGATCGCAGGTTGACAATAACGCGTACGAGAAGACCCGACTTAACCCGGACTTTACCTTTGACACCCTGGTCACCGGTCGTGCCAATGATCTGGCTCGCGCTGCAGCACAACAAGTTGCACTGAATCCCGGCACCTCCTACAACCCCCTGTTTGTCTATGGCGGTGTCGGCCTGGGTAAAACCCACCTGATACATGCCTTGGGCAATGAAGTGTGGCGTCACAATCCGAACATGGTCATACGCTATGTCCACGCAGAAGACTACTTTGCCGACGTAGTGCGCGCCTACCAGCAGAAGGCCTTTGATGTTTTCAAGCGTTATTACCGTACCTTGGATCTGTTGCTGATAGACGACATCCAGTTCTTTAACAACAAGAACCGCACGCAGGAAGAGTTTTTTTACGCCTTTAATGCCCTGGTCGAAGCTAAAAAGCAAATTGTCATTACTTCCGACACCTATCCCAAGGATGTCACCGGCCTTGAGGAAAGACTGGTCTCGCGCTTCGATTGGGGTTTGACCGTGCAGATTGAACCGCCTGAACTGGAAATGCGCGTAGCCATCCTGAAGAAAAAAGCCGAGGTCGCCAAAATTTTTCTCGGCGACGACGTCGCCTTCCTGATCGCCAAAAATCTGCGTACCAACGTCCGCGAGTTGGAAGGTGCGCTGAATAAGGTACTGGCTTATGCCCGTTTTCACGGCCGCGACGTGAATATGGACGTGGCCAAGGAAGCTCTGAAAGACATTTTCGGCGCCACCAATCGACAACTCACCCTGGAATTGATCCAAAAAACGGTTGCCGACTATTACAAGCTGAAGGTAGCCGAGATGTATTCGAAGAAACGCACCCGAGCGATTGCCCGACCGCGGCAGATCGCGATGTGGCTGGCGCGCGACCTAACCCATCACAGTTTGCCGGAAATCGGCGAAGCATTCGGGGGTCGCGACCACACCACCGTATTGCATGCCTGCCGTACAATTACCGATCTGCGCACCAAGGATGCTCAGCTGGGCAATGACGTGCATGTACTGATGCAGACCTTGAAAGGCTAGAAATGTATATTCCCGTGCTCTGTACTGTTTCTGTAAAGGCTTAGGATAAATTGTGAATAAGCACGACATTTCCCCTATTTACAAAATCTACACACAATCATGCACAGGTTAAAAAGCGACTTTTCCAGAGCCTTATACATCGAGTAATCATTTGAATTTATAAATTTTTCACGTGTTTTCCACAGTTTTTGTGTGTGCATGTTCTATATAAGGTATTTAAATATGCTCTTATTCAAAGGCCCCCGTAATCAGATACTCGAACCACTGCAATCGGTTTGTGGGATCGTAGAGAAGCGTCATACCTTGCCCATCCTGTCCAATGTGCTTATGGAAAAAAATGGTGAGCGCCTGACGCTGCTGGCAACCGATATAGAAATTCAAATTAAAACCAGTACAGCGGCGGCACCCGGCGAAAACGCAGCTTTGACGGTTGCGGCGCGCAAACTTCAGGATATCCTGCGTGCGCTGCCGGAAGATGCAGAAGTGAATTTGACTCTTGACGACAAGCGACTGCAGGTTAAAGCAGGACGTAGCCGGTTTAACCTGCAGACCCTGCCGGCCGAAGATTTTCCTCGCATGGCGCAGAGTGAAGGGAACCAGACTCGTCTCACGCTAAGCCAGAAACAATTCAAGCGCCTGCTGACGCTGGTGCAATATGCCATGGCGCAGCAGGATATTCGCTACTACCTGAATGGCTTGTTGCTGGTGGTCAAGGGAAATGAAATTTGCGTGGTTGCCACCGATGGACACCGCCTGGCTTATGCCAGCGAAAAACTTGGCGAGCAACTACCATCGATTGAAGTGATCTTGCCGCGCAAGACGGTGCTTGAACTCTCCCGTCAGCTTGCCGACAATGACGATTCATTGGAGATTGTGCTGACACCGACACAGGCCCTGTTTAATTTTGGGACCATCGAGTTTGTATCCAAGCTGATCGACGGAAAGTTTCCGGATTATGAGAGAGTCATACCGAAGGGACATGCGCAGCTCATCAAGTTGTCGCGACAAATTCTGCTGCACTCCCTGCAGCGCGCGAAAATCCTGACCAATGAAAAGACGCCTGGAGTTCGCCTGGTGTTTTCCAGCGGTAGCTTGAAAATCATCGGCAACAATACTGAACGCGAAGAAGCCCAGGAGGAAATAGAGATTGATTTCAGCGGCGATACCATCGACATCGGCTTCAACGTGAATTACCTGCTGGATGTGCTCAACAACGTAAGTAACGAAGAGATAGAATGCCACCTTGGCGACGCCAACAGCAGCGCCTTGATCCAACTGGCCGACAACCAGAGTTTCAAGTACGTCGTGATGCCGATGCGCATTTGAGCGCGCGGCATCCGCAACACCGGCAGGATTATTGGAGTAGTTTAATGACGCAAGCGCAACCAGATAGCGGCCAGAACAATGGCCGGCAGGACAGCAGTTACGATTCCAGCAGCATCAGAATTCTCAAGGGCCTCGAGGCAGTCAGGAAACGTCCCGGCATGTACATCGGCGACACTTCCGACGGCACCGGTCTGCATCACATGGTGTTCGAAGTCGTCGATAACGCCATCGATGAGGCACTGGCCGGCTGGTGCGACGAGATCGTCATCACCATCCATACCGACAACTCCATCTCGGTAACCGACAACGGCCGCGGCATACCCACCGACATCAAGGAGGATGACGAAGAGAAGCGTTCCGCCGCAGAAATCGTGATGACCGAACTGCATGCCGGCGGCAAGTTCGACTCGAACTCCTACAAGGTTTCCGGCGGACTCCACGGCGTTGGCGTATCGGTAGTGAATGCTCTTTCCGACTGGCTGCGCCTGACCGTGCGCCGCGACGGGAAGAAGCACCACATGGAGTTCCGCGGCGGCGTGCCGGTCGAGCCGCTCAAGGTCGTCGGCAGCACCGAGAAGCGCGGCACCGAGGTGCACTTCCTCGCCGCTCCCGCGACCTTCGGCAACATCGAATTCCATTACGACATCATCGCCAAACGGCTGCGCGAGCTGTCCTTCCTCAACAACGGCGTGAAGATCAAGCTGGTCGACCAGCGCAATGCCAAGGAGGAGGATTTCGCCTTCGCCGGCGGCGTCAAGGGTTTCGTCGAATACATCAACCGCGCCAAAACCGTGCTGCACGGCAACGTCTTCCATGCCGTCGGCAGCAAGGACGGCATGACCGTGGAAGTGGCGATGCAGTGGAACGATTCCTACGCCGAGCAGGTGCTGTGCTTCACCAACAACATTCCGCAGAAGGACGGCGGTTCTCACCTGAC